>NZ_JACVPG010000001.1:0-88355 GCF_018882045.1 Polynucleobacter sp. Fuers-14
CCTGATTTATTTGTGGAAGTGACCGTTTGGGTATAGACAAGTAGTAAGTTTGATTTTTTTAACTGCAAATTGCAGTTACGGTATGGCTTTGCCTATCGCTGGAAAAAGTTCTTGCATTTAGTACGTTATCACAGCGTATCTTGAGGGGCTTTCCACGCCACTCAATCACTTGATCGAGTGAGCGAACCACTCTGGCTGCTGGCATAGAAAAATCAATATCGATGGCTAAGGCTTCCCGATTAAAGTCATCAATCACATTAAATAAGCGGATAGATCTGCCGTCGTGCAACTGGTCATGCATGAAGTCGATTGACCAGGTTTGATTGATGCCTTCAGGTACTACCAATGGCACAGGCTTCTCGCGTATCAAGCGTTTATGGGGCTTGATGCGTAAGTTAAGCTCTAACTCCCGGTAGATGCGATAGACCCGCTTATGGTTCCAGGTAAAGCCTTTGACGTTACGTAAGTACAAGAAGCAAAGCCCAAAACCCCAGTTCCGTTGATTTTGGGTGAGGCGTACCAGCCAATCGGCAATGAGGGCATTGTCGGTCGATAGCTTCGGGTGATAGCGATAGCAAGTCTGACTAATGACAAAGGTATCGCAAGCTAAACGGATACTCATTCGGCCACTGTGAACTTGTTGGCTGGCCATCTCGCGCCTACGAGATGGCCGAGTTACTTTTTTTGTAAGACTTCTTTAAGGACATCAGCTTGGAGCTGAACCTCCGCATACATCTTCTTTAAGCGGGCGTTCTCAGCTTCAAGTTCTTTAACGCGAGACATTAGTGAGGCATCCATACCGCCATACTTGGCGCGCCACTTGTAAAAGCTAGCAATGCTAATGCCGTGTTCACGGCATAGCTCTGGGGCTGGCATGCCAGCCTCGGCTTGCTTGAGGATGCCCATGATTTGGCTATCGGTAAAGCGGGAGGTTTTCATAGAATTTCCTTTAAATCAAACAACTTAGAAATTCTACTTTTAAGCCAGGTTAAGGGGTGGGGGTATTACCTACTCATACCGAAAATTTACCCCTTTTCCATTTTTGGACTCAGGCGCAATCCCAAATGAGCACCCAGGACGATGAGCTGCGGCATAAACATTGGCTGCTGCCGAAGCGACATCTGCTTGCTGAACGATTAAGTGCTCTAGCATCTGCGGTTTTCTCGTATCTGGCATTGTTGAATTTGGATGGGGCTCTAGTAGGTGCCGCAAATGATCAAAAGTCATTTCTGGATATAGGGGCACATGTCTGGCTTGGGCCTTAATCACCAGATGCAATCCGTTAAGCTTATGGCCGTGTAGAAAGGCAGAAGGCGTTAACTTAAATTCTCGGTCTCCAGCCTTGCAGGGCTGATATTCATCCGCCTTGCCAACGTCATGCAGCCATCCATAGATGAGGGCAAGCTCTAAATTGGCGGTTTGGTATCTGGCGATATTGTCTGAAATGAAGTTGACCACCTCTAAGGTGTGCTCCAAATTGCCGTTGAGATGGCTGTGATGGTGACCTACTGAGCTTGGCCCAGTACAAAAGCGCTTAAAAAAGTCCCCTTCAAAACAAATGGCGTTGAGTAAATGCTGGTTTTTATCGTCCAGTTGCTCCCAGGCCTGTATTGCTCTGCTCAAAATATCTTTATTGATGAACCAATTAGGAGGGGCGGTTTCAAAAAGGTTGTAGCTCGTATCGGGGCGATCAAGGCGGCACAGTCGAATAATTTGCAGGTGACCATCTATTGAGACTGGTTTAATTCCCTTATAAGCAATGGTGACCAAACCATTGCAGGTGAGCTGGTCGTACCTTTGCCGGGCGAACCACTCGACCGCAATATGCACCCCTTGGGCATAAAGCACTGCTTGGTGGCGATATTCATTAGTGGCACTATTGGGCGCTATGGTGATTTTGACGATACGCATGACCCTGGGCAGAAGTGAGGCATCCGTAAACGTGATCTGATTTTGGAGACCCTGAACATCATAGGTTTGTATGGGGGTTGGTATCAGCGATGATGAAACATCATCCAGCCGATGGTATTTTTTAGGTTGCTCGGGCAGGCTTGGCAGCTTCATAAAAGGTCTCCCGCTGGGTGATCTGAGGGTAGGGTTGGGTCAGCTTTAGGGGGCATAGAAAGACCGGAATGTTTGGCAATTTCTAGCCAAGGGTTGGCGATGAGCGCAGCATCGGTACTTGGATTTAGCCGGGTTTTGGGTGGCTGATTTGGCAAATTCACAGGGGCAGAAAGAGGTAGCTTGGGCTGGTTTATTGGCTGAGGCTCGGGTAATTGTGTTGCTTGCTCAATTTCTTTAGTTGCCCGACTCTGAGTTTTCGGCAAACGGTTCACTCCAATGCTGTTTGGATTTATGCCTGAGTGGTTACTTACTTCATTTACTACATCAGGGTTAATAATGGGATGCGGTTGGTCTTGCATCTGCGCTGCCATGAGTCTTTCAAAGGCACTTCCGTCCTGGCGCGTTAAGTTTGGAATGAATCGGGAGTACACCCGAAAGAGCATCTCTGTGGTGGTGTGTCCCATTTGCCGAGCTATCCATTCGGGCGCCTCGCCAGAAGCCAACATGAGGGTGGCATAGGTATGGCGAGTTTGATACGGCACTCTTTTTTTCAGGCCCAATAATCTCAATAGCGGATACCAAACTCGCTTAGAAATATTGCGATGAGAAATGGGCGTTCCCGCGCTGGTTGCAAAAACATAGACGCCCTGCCCGGTCACTTTGTGTTGCGCCAAAAGCGCATCAAAGACCATCTGAGACATTTGGATGTCGCGCTCAGATTCTCCGGTTTTGGGAGTTTCCTCGTAATCGTTAACAATCGTCTCTTTTATGGAAATCGTGCGGCGCTCAAAATCGACGTACTGCCATTTGAGGCCATCGATCTCACCAGTACGGGTCCCCGTAAAGAAGCGAACGATATAGTAATTGCGAAAGTCAGCTCGAACTGTGCGAAGAATGTCTTGGACTTCTTGTATCGTGAACGGCTGCACATCGGTCTTGCCCACTCTTAAAGGTTTGATATTGATAAAGGCCGGGGCAAATTCATAGCGGTCGGCAGCCTCTGTCAATATCATCCGCAGCGGGGTCATGATGTGGTTAATACGTGAAGCAGAAAGGCTCTCTTTGTTCTTAATTCCGGGTAACTTTGCTAAAGAGGAGCGAAAAGCCAGAATGTCGCCCTTTTTGATCTCGTTTACGGGTCTAGGGCCAAATTGAGGAATCAGGGAGCTATCTAGAACACCGCGGGTAGTCGTTCTATGCGAACGCTTCCACCCTACTTCCATCTCTGAATACCACTGATTGGCAAAGTCGGAAAATAAAGGACCGTTAGCCTGAACTTGCGCAGGGAGGGCTGAAATGGGGGCTGGTTGAGTCTTAAAATATGGGTCGATCCCTACTGGCATTGGTTCTGGAGGCGATCCGTTTTCAAGTAATTCAATAGCCAGCAACTGTTTGCTGCTTGGAAAGTAGTCTCTATAGGAAAAGGTATGGCTTTTAATCTTGCCTAGGATTTCATCTAAGACCTTTTGCATCTTTTTGCGATTGGGCTTGGAGTCCTCTAATAGAGACTGCTCGCGGCACCGTACCTTGAGGTATTGAAAGTCAAAGTACAGCAACCCCGTTTCTTTTCTTACGCGGATATTAGGCATAAAGGGCATCTCCTTGAGTCATTGGAATCGCCGAGATTGCAGCCATGGCTTTAAACATGTCTTGCTCCACGTTCTCCCAGATGTAGAGAATCTTGCGACCCCCAAATGGGCGGAAATAGTGGCGACCCTCTAATAAGACAGAATCCTTGAGTTGATCCCGAATCGTGCGGGGGTCATATTTGATGCGAGCCGATAGCTCTTCGGTTGTTAGGTAGGTATTGTTCATGGCGGTAAAACTCCTTTAAAATCATTACAATCAAATGATCATTTTGTAGTCATGAAGACTAAAAGTGATCTTCTGTAGATCATTATATACCTATTATGATCTATTGCAAGTATTTTTGTATCATTTAAGCTACATAATGACCTTTAGGAGATTATTTTGCGCATTTATCTGGCTCGGATGCTTGGAGAGCACAAGAAGAAGATCTCGGATGTAGTGAGAGATACTGGTGTGAACCGGGGCACGCTTACGCGCATGTATTACGAGAAGGTGGAGCGAATTGAGCTAGAGGTGCTCGATATCTTGTGTGAGTATTTTGGTTGCAAGATCACTGATTTGCTAGAACCCCAGAAGCCAGGGACTAAAAATGACACAGAGACTGAACTAGGCTAGCACTCAACAGCGATTCTGTGCCAAATTATCTGTCACAGAGTTGGGCACAGATTTGTCACACAGACAAAAGAAAAGATGAGTGAAAAGGCATCAAATCCCATTAACCTCAATAGAATCAAGGCTTATCGCTATGGCTTTATGGTGCGCCCGGCAGGAATCGAACCTGCGACCCTTGGCTTCGGAGGCCAATACTCTATCCACTGAGCTACGGGCGCTAGTGGAAAAACTGGTTACCCCTCTATTGTAAGTGTCTATAACCCTTCTCTCTAGTTATAATCTCGACAAAACAACCCTGAAACCCGTCAAACGATAAATTCTTATGAGCAACGAGCACGGAAGTCTAATTAAGTCCCCAAAACAACTCATCATCATGGTGTTCGCAAGTTTTTTCGTGCCACTCATCATCATTTTGTTGTTAATGGTGTTTGTGAACAATGGCAAGCGCGCAGATTCATCTGCATCTGCTGATCAAATTATTAAGCCAGTGGCGCAATTGAATTTTAAAGATGCTAGTGAGCCTGCAGCTCCTGCAGCTAGCACCAAATAAGTCCTCGGCGCATATTGAAGAGCTGGCCTTGTGCCAGCTTTTTTATTTTCATTTATTCACTCTTTGCATCTAAGGCAACTTGATAGGCTTCTTTTTTTGTGAGGCCTAAAGTTTGCGAAAGAACGGCAGCAATTTCTTTGCTCCCCATATAAGGGCTCAGCGCATTAGCCCACAACAAGAGAGCTGAATGCTCTGGAGTCTCATCGCTATTGGCTGATCGCCCTGCAACCACGATGACAAATTCACCCTTAAGGCTCTGTGCCACCTCTAGCCAGTGAGTAACGTCTTGCGCTTGAAGTGGCACTAGTTGCTCAAATTTTTTGGTTAACTCACGGCAGACTAAAAGCTGACGATCAGCCTCTAAATTTTTTGCAAGCAATGCAAGCGTTTCTTTAATGTGGTGCGGAGACTCGAAAAAGATGCTTGCCTTTTTGCTGATGGAGATATCGTGCAGCAGTGCATCACGCTCTTTAGTTTTATTGGGCCAAAAACCTAAAAACTGAAAGCGTCCTTCCGAGTGATGCATCACTGAGCCGGCTGCTGAGATGGCGCTTGATACAGCGCTTGCGCCCGGAATGGGAATTACTCTTAGCCCTGCTTTTTGAACCTCATTTACCAGCTTTGCCCCTGGGTCCGAGACTCCAGGGGTTCCGGCATCTGAAATATAGGCCCAGCGCTCATTATTTAAGAGGTGTTGTATGACTGTTTGAGCGCCGCCAATTTCATTGTGTTCGTGCAACGCTAAACATTTTTTATGAATGCCAAATTGTTGGAGTAATGCCGCGCTATGTCTAGTGTCCTCACAGGCGATCCCATCGACTGAATTGAGAACATGCAGGGCCCGCAAAGTAATGTCACCCAAATTGCCGATAGGTGTCGCAACCATGTACAAAGCCCCAGCAGGCAAGTCCTGCTGCTTTAAAAAATCGAAAGAGCTAAATTCCATGGGGGTTGCCTGCAAAAAGTTAAACAATTAGTAAGAGGATACGTTGCTTTTGGGATAAGCTGATTGCTACTGAGATTAGGACATCTTTGGCGCATAATATTGTTATGGAAAAAGATATCAACGAACGTTTGCGTCAGCGTGCCTCCCAGCATTTTCTGGATAGCATTGCCGTAAAACAAGAGGCTGAAAAACTGCTCCCCGAATCTGTTGCTAGGGGCGTACTGGCGATGGTGGATTGTTTGCGTACCGGCGGTAAGATCATGGCCTGTGGCAATGGCGGTTCTGCAGCCGATGCGCAGCACTTTGCAGCAGAGCTCGTTGGTCGTTTTGAAAGGGAGCGCCAAGAGTTGGCTGCAATTGCTTTGACGACCGACACTTCAATTCTTACGGCCATTGGAAATGACTATAGCTACGATGAGATTTTTAGTAAGCAAGTTCGCGGTCTCGGGAAAAAAGGTGACATTCTGTTGGGTATCTCAACCTCAGGGAATTCAAAAAACGTGATTAAAGCCATTGAGGCTGCCAAAAATCTTGGTATGAAAATCATCGCATTCACTGGTAATGGTGGTGGCAAGATTGCACAACTATTAGATAAAGATGATGTTCACTTGTGTGCGCCATCTACGCGAACCGCTCGCATTCAAGAAACACATTTGGTTTTGCTGCATGCCTTATGCGATGGCGTAGATCACGTGTTACTCGACTAAAAATCATTATTACTTCAATACAGAAATTACCTAAATGAAAATCTCATTCTTTAGAAGACTGTTTCTCGTCACCCTCATTGCCTCACAACTTTCAGCATGCGCGGTAGTTGCTGTTGGTGGGGTAGTGGCCGGAGTAACAGTGCTCGCAGATCGTCGCACGCCAGGCGTGCAAGCTACTGATAAAGGCATTGAGTTGGAGGCAGAGAATGCGCTAGCAAAGCGATTTGGTGATAACGCGCACATTAACGTGACTTCGTTTAATCAAAAAGTATTGATCACTGGCGAAGTGAAAGATGCTGATATTAAGGGTGAGGCAGGCGCTTATGTAAAAGCGATGAAGAATGCCCGTTCTGTCTTTAATGAGCTGGTCATTGGCCCAAACAGTAGCTACACATCACGCGCAAACGATTCTTATCTCGAGTCTAAGATCAAAACACAAATGATCTTTACTGATAAATTGCCATCAAACTCCATGGCTATTGTGGCTGAAGGTAGCAACGTATATCTTATGGGTATTTTGACGCAAAACGAAGCCGATATTGCAAAGAAAGTTGCGAGCAATATCAATGGCGTTAAAGAGGTTTTTGTTTACTTTGACATTATTTCTGAAGAAGAAAAAATGCGCTTAGAAGCTATAGGCAAAGCAGATCAAACTCAAGCAAGCAGTCCTTCAAAATTTCAATAATTTTTTCGTAGGTTGGTGATGTTTAAAAAGCGAGCGATTGTAAAAATAGTTTTTTTATTTACAGTGCTCGCTTATTTCTTGCCTACTGCGCAAGCCAATATTCAAGACGAGAATGCATTCGCACTTGCAAAACAAAATGCTTGCTTGGGCTGCCATGCAATCAATAAAAAAATTGTTGGTCCTAGTTTTCAAGCGGTGGCAGAAAAATATAAGAGCGACCCCAATGCTCTAGCATTTTTAAAAAATAAAATTGCTAGAGGGGGGTCAGGTTCTTGGGGCGTTGTGCCTATGCCGGCCAACTCAAAATTGAGTGATGCAGATTTATCTACATTAACTAGTTGGATATTGCGTGGCGCACCCAACAAAAATTAAGGCTAGAAGTTAAGGCGTTAGACCGGGTCTTCCTAAGAGCCACCACCAGGCCTGATTAGAGCGTTTGAGGTTTTCTTTTAGGGCGTAGTCCATGCCAGCCCACTGCGCATTGGCAGCCTCTTCCACAATAGTTGCGGGATTTGCCGGGGGCAACTTAAGGCAAGCATCAGCATCGCCATAGGCGTATTCAACGGTCATCCCTGCCTTTTGAGCCAAATGCATCATGGCTTTGTTATTGGCAAGACAATGAACGTAAAGGGTTTCAATGTTTGTATTGCGTGAGTGAACGGCTGAGCGTTGTAACAACGCTGTGCCCAGGCCCTGGGAGCGCCCTTCTGGTAACACAGACACACCAAATTCAGCAGCTCGCGCCTCACCCTTATGCTCAGGCAAATAGGCTAGATGGGCCATACCAACTAGCTTCAGATCTAAATTGAAAACACCAAAAATGACATCCCGATTGAAATCAAGACCCTCTACATAGTGACGAATCACCTCATCAGGAGTCTGGGTGCCAAACCGTAGCCGCCTATCTTCATCATTTAGTTGTAGTAAATGATTCAATATTTCCTGTCTATATCCAGCGTGAAGTTCGCGAACGGGTACAGCCTGTCGAGCCATATAAGGGCTTGAAGGTAAGTGACTATTCGCTAATTTATTGTGCATAGCAATATTTTAGCAGGGATAGCTAAAAATTACAGGGTTTTCCCTAAGTTTGTTGCAAATAGGCCAAATCAGCGTCAAAAAACAGCGTAATTTTTGGTTTGTTTAGGGCTAAACCTTAAAAAATAGGAAATTTCGAAAAAAAGTTGAAATTTTTTTCGAAATATAACCCATTGTTTTAATTGACTATATTTTTAAAGTAAGAAAAAACTTAGCCTTTTTTAAGTAAAAGAGTACGAAAGGTGTTGACGACCCTAAAAATGTGGGATATAGTCTCACCTCTCTGCTGAATGTTTTACGAAATACGAAAAACAAGTCAGCCCTCTTTAAAAATTAGTCAACCGATAATTGTGGGTACTAAGTGAAAGCATCCAGTCCTTCGGGACAGATGTAAATAAATAGTACTCATAGACAGTAAAAAGATTTGGTTTTATTACCAAGTCAATTTCTTGAATGAGTGCGACGATCCGCAAGGATCACAGGAATTGAACTGAAGAGTTTGATCCTGGCTCAGATTGAACGCTGGCGGCATGCCTTACACATGCAAGTCGAACGGCAGCACGGGTGCTTGCACCTGGTGGCGAGTGGCGAACGGGTGAGTAATACATCGGAACGTACCTTATCGTGGGGGATAACGCAGCGAAAGCTGTGCTAATACCGCATACGCCCTGAGGGGGAAAGCGGGGGATCGAAAGACCTCGCGCGATTAGAGCGGCCGATGCCTGATTAGCTTGTTGGTGGGGTAAAAGCCCACCAAGGCGACGATCAGTAGCTGGTCTGAGAGGACGATCAGCCACACTGGGACTGAGACACGGCCCAGACTCCTACGGGAGGCAGCAGTGGGGAATTTTGGACAATGGGGGAAACCCTGATCCAGCAATGCCGCGTGAGTGAAGAAGGCCTTCGGGTTGTAAAGCTCTTTTGTCAGGGAAGAAACACCGGCTCTAACACAGTCCGGGAATGACGGTACCTGAAGAATAAGCACCGGCTAACTACGTGCCAGCAGCCGCGGTAATACGTAGGGTGCGAGCGTTAATCGGAATTACTGGGCGTAAAGCGTGCGCAGGCGGTTATACAAGACAGGCGTGAAATCCCCGGGCTTAACCTGGGAATGGCGCCTGTGACTGTATAGCTAGAGTGTGTCAGAGGGGGGTAGAATTCCACGTGTAGCAGTGAAATGCGTAGATATGTGGAGGAATACCAATGGCGAAGGCAGCCCCCTGGGATAACACTGACGCTCATGCACGAAAGCGTGGGGAGCAAACAGGATTAGATACCCTGGTAGTCCACGCCCTAAACGATGCTGACTAGTTGTTCGGGATTTACATCCTGAGTAACGTAGCTAACGCGTGAAGTCAGCCGCCTGGGGAGTACGGTCGCAAGATTAAAACTCAAAGGAATTGACGGGGACCCGCACAAGCGGTGGATGATGTGGATTAATTCGATGCAACGCGAAAAACCTTACCTACCCTTGACATGTCACTAACGAAGTAGAGATACATTAGGTGCTCGTAAGAGAAAGTGAACACAGGTGCTGCATGGCTGTCGTCAGCTCGTGTCGTGAGATGTTGGGTTAAGTCCCGCAACGAGCGCAACCCTTGTCTTTAGTTGCTACGCAAGAGCACTCTAAAGAGACTGCCGGTGACAAACCGGAGGAAGGTGGGGATGACGTCAAGTCCTCATGGCCCTTATGGGTAGGGCTTCACACGTCATACAATGGTGCATACAGAGGGTTGCCAACCCGCGAGGGGGAGCTAATCTCAGAAAATGCATCGTAGTCCGGATCGTAGTCTGCAACTCGACTACGTGAAGCTGGAATCGCTAGTAATCGCGGATCAGAATGTCGCGGTGAATACGTTCCCGGGTCTTGTACACACCGCCCGTCATACCATGGGAGTGGGTTTTGCCAGAAGCCGTTAGCCTAACCGCAAGGAGGGCGACTGCCACGGCAGGGTTCATGACTGGGGTAAAGTCGTAACAAGGTAGCCGTATCGGAAGGTGCGGCTGGATCACCTCCTTTCTAGAGAAAAGATGCTGAATCCTAGTACCCACACTTATCGGTTGACAATAAAAGCCACGGGTCTGTAGCTCAGCTGGTTAGAGCACTGTGTTGATAACGCAGGGGTCGTAGGTTCAAGTCCTACCAGACCCACCACCAGCCAGAAACAAGACTTAGTGGGACGTTGGGGGATTAGCTCAGCTGGGAGAGCACCTGCTTTGCAAGCAGGGGGTCGTCGGTTCGATCCCGTCATCCTCCACCATCATCTAAATGTCAAAACTAAGCGATTAAACAATTGTTTAGTTTTGCCATTTATGGCTGTTCTTTAAAAATTTGAGTAAGCAAAGTGTCAAATGTTTCTTTGAGAGGACATTTGACAATGTAATAAGGGTAAAGATTGAATCATCAATCAGTAATACAAACGAGTTTTACCAAGTTCTTAACAAAGTACTTATAGTTTGGATTACGGCAAACATGTCAGAAGTAGAAGTAAACCTGTAACAGGTACTAGCAATGGTGCTCGTTATAGGATCAAGTGAATAAGTGCACATGATGGATGCCTTGGCGATTACAGGCGACGAAAGACGTTATAACCTGCGATAAGCCCCGGGGAGCTGGTAAATAAGCTTTGATCCGGGGATTTCTGAATGGGGAAACCCACCACTTTTGTGGTATCCATACCTGAATACATAGGGTATGAGAAGCGAACCTTGTGAACTGAAACATCTAAGTAGCAAGAGGAAAAGACATCAACCGAGATTCCCAGAGTAGTGGCGAGCGAAATGGGAAGAGCCTTCTAGTGATATCTCAGTAATTAACAGAATGGAATGGAAAGTCCAACAATAAAGGGTGATAGTCCCGTATGTGAAAATTATTGAGTGGTACTAGGCTAGAGACAAGTAGGGCGGGACACGTGAAATCCTGTCTGAATATGGGGGGACCATCCTCCAAGGCTAAATACTCGTAATCGACCGATAGTGAACAAGTACCGTGAGGGAAAGGCGAAAAGAACCCCGGGAGGGGAGTGAAATAGATCCTGAAATTGTGTGCATACAAACAGTAGGAGCCTCGTAAGGGGTGACTGCGTACCTTTTGTATAATGGGTCAGCGACTTACATTCAGTAGCAAGCTTAACCGAATAGGGAAGGCGTAGCGAAAGCGAGTCCGAATAGGGCGCTAGTTGCTGGGTGTAGACCCGAAACCAGTTGATCTATCCATGGCCAGGTTGAAGGTGCGGTAACACGTACTGGAGGACCGAACCCACTAACGTTGAAAAGTTAGGGGATGAGCTGTGGATAGGGGTGAAAGGCTAAACAAAACTGGAAATAGCTGGTTCTCTCCGAAAACTATTTAGGTAGTGCCTCGTGTATCACTGTAGGGGGTAGAGCACTGTCATGGTAGTGGGGTCCATTGCGGATTACTGCGCCATAGCAAACTCCGAATACCTACAAGTGCAAGCACGGGAGACAGACATCGGGTGCTAACGTCCGGTGTCAAGAGGGAAACAACCCAGACCGCCAGCTAAGGTCCCTAATATATGCTAAGTGGGAAACGAAGTGGGAAGGCTAAAACAGTCAGGAGGTTGGCTTAGAAGCAGCCATCCTTTAAAGAAAGCGTAATAGCTCACTGATCGAGTCGTCCTGCGCGGAAGATGTAACGGGGCTAAGCATATAACCGAAGCTGCGGATCACAGCAATGTGATGGTAGGAGAGCGTTCTGTAAGCCTGTGAAGGTGTCTTGTAAAGGATGCTGGAGGTATCAGAAGTGCGAATGCTGACATGAGTAGCGATAAAGGGGGTGAAAAGCCCCCTCGCCGTAAGCCCAAGGTTTCCTGTTCAACGTTCATCGGAACAGGGTGAGTCGGCCCCTAAGGCGAGGCAGAGATGCGTAGCTGATGGGAACAAGGTTAATATTCCTTGACCATTGTTAGATGCGATGGGGGGACGGATCGCGGAAAGTTGTCCGGGTGTTGGAAGTCCCGGTTCTTACGTTGGAGATGGCTATTAGGTAAATCCGGTAGCGTAATTCAAGGGCGTGAGACGAGCGAATTTATTCGCGAAGCAATTGGAAGTGGTTCCAAGAAAAGCCTCTAAGCTTCAGTCTAACAAGACCGTACCGCAAACCGACACAGGTGGGCGAGATGAGTATTCTAAGGCGCTTGAGAGAACTCAGGAGAAGGAACTCGGCAAATTTGTACCGTAACTTCGGGATAAGGTACGCCCTGGTAGTTTGACCCTGTACAAGGGGAGGACGAAAGGGTTGCAATAAAAAGGTGGCTGCGACTGTTTAATAAAAACACAGCACTCTGCAAACACGAAAGTGGACGTATAGGGTGTGACGCCTGCCCGGTGCTGGAAGATTAAATGATGGGGTGCAAGCTCTTGATTGAAGTCCCAGTAAACGGCGGCCGTAACTATAACGGTCCTAAGGTAGCGAAATTCCTTGTCGGGTAAGTTCCGACCTGCACGAATGGCGTAACGATGGCCACACTGTCTCCTCCTGAGACTCAGCGAAGTTGAAATGTTTGTGATGATGCAATCTACCCGTGGCTAGACGGAAAGACCCCATGAACCTTTACTGTAGCTTTGCATTGGACTTTGAATCGGTCTGTGTAGGATAGGTGGGAGGCGTTGATAACAGGATGCTAGTTCTGTTGGAGCCAACCTTGAAATACCACCCTGATTTATTTGAGGTTCTAACCTTGGCCCGTTATCCGGGTCGGGAACAGTGCATGGTAGGCAGTTTGACTGGGGCGGTCTCCTCCCAAAGTGTAACGGAGGAGTACGAAGGTACGCTTGGTACGGTCGGACATCGTACCTAAAGTGCAATGGCAAAAGCGTGCTTAACTGCGAGACCGACAAGTCGAGCAGGTGCGAAAGCAGGTCATAGTGATCCGGTGGTTCTGTATGGAAGGGCCATCGCTCAACGGATAAAAGGTACTCTGGGGATAACAGGCTGATACCGCCCAAGAGTTCATATCGACGGCGGTGTTTGGCACCTCGATGTCGGCTCATCTCATCCTGGGGCTGTAGCCGGTCCCAAGGGTATGGCTGTTCGCCATTTAAAGAGGTACGTGAGCTGGGTTTAAAACGTCGTGAGACAGTTTGGTCCCTATCTGCCATGGGCGTTGGAGATTTGACGGGGGCTGCTCCTAGTACGAGAGGACCGGAGTGGACATTCCGCTGGTGTACCTGTTGTTTCGCCAGAAGCATCGCAGGGTAGCTATGAATGGAAGAGATAACCGCTGAAAGCATCTAAGCGGGAAACTTGCCTGAAGATGAGATCTCCCGTAGGTTTAACCTACATAAAGGGTCGTTGAAGACCACAACGTTGATAGGTCGGGTGTGGAAGTGCAGTAATGCATTAAGCTAACCGATACTAATTGCCCGTTAGGCTTGATCCTATAACCAGCACTATTGTGTTGGATGTTTGCCAGATTTAATCTGCATCCTTATTACATGCTTACTCAAATAGAGTTGTTGATTTATTCAGCAACTCGACCCTCTACGCCCGGTGACCATAGCAAGTTGGAACCACTCCTTCCCATCCCGAACAGGACAGTGAAACGACTTTACGCCGATGATAGTGCGGATTACCCGTGTGAAAGTAGGTAACTGCCGGGCACCAATGCGACGCCCAGACCCTCTTAGGTCTGGGCGTTTTTACTTGTGCAAAGCGTTTAGAGATATTGACAGAAACTCCATTTGGAGTCAGAATATTGGGTTCGAGGAGGGGTGTCCGAGCGGCTAAAGGAGGCAGACTGTAAATCTGTTGGCTATGCCTACGTAGGTTCGAATCCTACCCCCTCCACCAGATGTGCGGGATTAGTTTAATGGTAAAACAGCAGATTTCCAATCTTCGGTCAAGAGTTCGATTCTCTTATCCCGCTCCAGAATTTGTTGCATTAGATTTCGCCCATGTGGCTCAGTGGTAGAGCACTCCCTTGGTAAGGGAGAGGTCGGCAGTTCGATCCTGCCCATGGGCACCATGTTTGATTTTATTAATTGTGTATTACGTGTTTGGTTTAAGAGTTAACTAAAGGCAGATTAAAAATGGCAAAAGAAAAATTCGAGCGGACAAAACCGCACGTAAACGTAGGCACCATCGGTCACGTTGACCACGGTAAAACTACATTGACAGCAGCAATTGCAACCGTGCTTTCTAAAGCATTCGGTGGCGAAGCTAAAGCATACGATCAGATCGATGCTGCTCCTGAAGAAAAAGCACGTGGTATTACGATTAATACTGCGCACGTTGAGTACGAGACAGCAAACCGTCACTACGCACACGTGGATTGCCCAGGACATGCTGACTACGTGAAGAACATGATTACTGGTGCTGCTCAGATGGACGGCGCTATTTTGGTTTGTTCTGCTGCTGACGGCCCAATGCCACAAACTCGTGAACACATCCTCTTGGCACGCCAAGTGGGTGTTCCTTACATCGTGGTGTTCTTGAACAAGTGCGACATGGTTGATGACGCTGAATTGTTAGAGCTCGTTGAAATGGAAGTTCGTGAGCTTTTATCTAAGTACAACTTCCCTGGCGATGACACACCAATCATCCAAGGTTCTGCTAAGTTAGCTTTAGAAGGCGACGAAGGCCCATTGGGTAAAGAAGCCATCATGAAATTGGCTGAAGCACTCGATACATACATCCCAACTCCAGAGCGTGCTGTTGACGGCGCGTTCTTGATGCCAGTAGAAGACGTGTTCTCTATCTCCGGTCGCGGTACTGTTGTTACAGGCCGTATCGAGCGCGGTATCGTTAAAGTAGGCGAAGAGATCGAAATCATCGGTATCAAGCCAACACTCAAGACCACTTGTACTGGTGTTGAAATGTTCCGTAAATTGCTCGACCAAGGTCAAGCAGGCGATAACGTTGGTATCTTGTTACGCGGTACAAAACGTGAAGAAGTTGAGCGCGGCCAAGTATTGGCTAAGCCAGGTTCAATCACCCCACATACTCACTTTACAGCCGAGGTGTACATCTTGGGTAAAGATGAAGGTGGTCGTCATACTCCATTCTTTAACAACTATCGTCCACAGTTTTACTTCCGCACAACGGACGTAACTGGTTCAATCGAGTTGCCAAAAGACAAAGAAATGGTCATGCCTGGCGATAACGTCACGATTACCGTAAAACTCATCGCGCCAATCGCGATGGAAGAAGGTTTACGTTTTGCGATCCGTGAAGGTGGCCGTACTGTTGGCGCCGGCGTGGTTGCAAAGATTTTGGCTTAAGTAGTAAGTTTTAATTAGTTTTTATAAAGGGGTGTAGCTCAATTGGCAGAGCGTTGGTCTCCAAAACCAAAGGTTGGGGGTTCGATGCCCTCCGCCCCTGCCACGATTTGAACTGAAAGCAAAATGTCTCATCAAACAGCAAGTCATACTGAAGAAAAAAGCGGCTGGGTCTCTGGACTAGCTGCTTTAGTCGTCGTTGCAGCGCTAGTCTTGTACTACACGCTGGTAGATCAATCTATGTTGATTCGTCTCGCTGTTTTGTTTGGTGGTATTGCTGCTGCAGTTTTAATTGTGGCGATTTCACCAGATGGGCGCCGTTTTATCGCCTACGCAAAAGATTCTTGGTATGAAGTAAAAAAGGTTGTTTGGCCAACTCGTAAAGAGACCACCCAAATGACTCTAGTCGTATTTGGCTTTGTTCTGATCATGTCCTTATTTTTATGGATTGCAGACAAATTGATTGAATGGCTAGTTTTTTCAGTCTTTTTGGGCTGGAAGTGAGTAAAAAATGATTGATTCTGAAGTAGCTACTAATCCACAGGCTATCGGCAATATGCGCTGGTACGTCATTCATGCTTATTCCGGAATGGAAAAGAGCGTGAAAAGAGGCCTTGAAGAGCGCATTGCTCGCTCTGGAATGCCTGAGAAATTTGGCCGTATTTTGGTCCCTTCCGAAGAGGTTGTGGAGATCAAGTCCGGCACCAAGTCAGTTTCTGAGCGCCGTTTCTTCCCAGGCTATGTCCTAATTGAGATGGAAATGACCGATGAGAGCTGGCATTTGGTGAAAAATACACCAAAAGTAACCGGTTTCGTAGGCGGCGTACGCAACCGCCCAAGCCCGATTTCCACTGCGGAAGTAGCAAAAATCATGGATCAAATGCAGGCTGGGGTGGATAAACCCAAGCCTAAGACCCTATTTGAAGTTGGCGAGATCGTGCGAGTTAAAGAAGGACCATTTGTTGATTTCAACGGAAATATCGAAGAAGTCAATTATGAGAAGTCAAGATTGCGCGTTTCTGTTACAATTTTCGGCCGCGGTACCCCAGTTGAGCTGGAGTTCGGCCAGGTAGAAAAGATGTAAAAACAAGGACTTAGTCCTGGTTTTAGTAGTTAGTAGTTAAGTGGTTAGCAATAACCGAGGAGCGGAGCTAGAAAGCCAAAAACTAGCGAAGCGTTTACTCAACGGCGGTCTTTCCTTATGAGGTTAGGCGCGCTTTAAGGAGCACACATGGCAAAGAAGATTATTGGCTTTATTAAGCTGCAGATCCCTGCAGGTAAAGCAAATCCATCACCACCCGTAGGTCCAGCATTGGGTCAACGCGGTCTTAACATTATGGAATTCTGTAAGGCGTTCAATGCTCAAACTCAGAGCATGGAACCAGGCCTTCCAATTCCAGTCGTGATTACAGCGTTTGCTGATAAGAGCTTCACATTCATCATGAAGACTCCTCCAGCAACCATCATGATTAAGAAGGCTGCGAAGATTGAAAAAGGATCACCACGTCCTCATACCGATAAAGTGGGTTCAATTACTCGTGCTCAAGCGGAAGAAATCGCTAAAGCAAAAATGCCAGATTTGACAGCAGCCGATATGGACGCAGCTGTTAGAACAATCGCTGGTAGCGCCCGTTCCATGGGCATCACTGTGGAAGGTCTCTAATCATGACTAAATTATCTAAACGCGTAAAAGCAATTCAATCTAAAGTTGATCGCAACAAGTTCTATTCATTAGATGACGCATTGAACCTCGTTAAAGAGTGTGCAACTGCTAAGTTTGATGAGTCTATTGACGTTGCTGTTCAGTTGGGTATTGATGCTAAGAAATCTGACCAAGTTGTGCGTGGCGCGGTAGTGCTCCCAGCTGGTACAGGTAAGCATGTTCGTGTAGCCGTTTTTGCTCAAGGCGAGAAGGCTGAACAAGCTAAAGCCGCTGGTGCAGAAATTGTTGGCATGGAAGAGCTTGCAGAACAAATTAAAGGCGGCAAAATTGATTTCGATATTTTGATCGCATCTCCAGACACAATGAAAATTGTTGGTACTTTAGGTCAAGTATTGGGCCCGCGTGGTTTGATGCCGAATCCAAAAGTTGGAACAGTGACTCCTGACGTTGCTACTGCAGTTAAAAATGCAAAAGCTGGTCAAGTTCAGTTCCGTGTGGACAAAGCCGGTATCGTGCACGCAAGCATTGGCCGTCGTTCATTCGAGCCGACTGCATTGAAATCAAACTTGCTCGCATTGCTCGAAGCTTTGAATAAAGCGAAGCCACCTGCATCTAAGGGTATTTATTTAAAGAAGGTTGCCGTAAGCAGCACTATGGGTGCAGGCGTACGCGTAGACCAAGCATCGTTACAGGCAGCAGCTTAATTAGCCTGTAACAAAAAAGAACTTTGGGTCGACTCCTGCTCTTCGAGTGAGAGTCGAACATCAAAGACCGTTGGTGAATGAGCTTGCTTTTATAGAGATGAATTCTTAATCGTTACGAAAGTAATAACCAGCGCAGATGGCGACCCTGAAAAGATTTTCACAAGAACCTTGTGAACAAATGATCAGACGCTGGTGTGTAACCCCAACTGGAAACAGTTGGTTTTTATGGAGTTAAACCGTGCCTTTGAATGTACAAGACAAAAAAGCGATTGTTGCTGATGTCGGCGCTCAATTGGCTGGAGCCCAAACTGTCGTGCTCGCTGAATACCGTGGTATTCCAGTAGAGCAGTTGACAAAGCTACGTGCTAGCGCACGTGACCAAGGTGTATATCTTCGCGTTTTGAAGAACACATTGGCACGCCGTGCTGCACAAGGCACTCAGTTTGAGCCTCTTGCTGATTCGATGGTTGGCCCCTTGATCTATGGCATCTCTGCTGATCCGATTGCTTCGGCAAAAGTATTGCAGAACTTTGCTAAGACTCAAGACAAGCTGGTCATTACTGCTGGCTTATATAACGGCAAGTTGTTGGACGTAGCGGGTGTTAAATCCCTCGCGTCTATTCCAAGCCGCGACGAGTTGTTATCTCAGTTGTTGGGCGTGATGTTGGCCCCAGTTTCTGCGATGGCTCGCGTATTGGGTGCAGTAGCAGCACAAAAGGCAGAAGGAGCACCCGCTCCTGTTGCAGCACCGGTAGCAGAAGTAGCAGCAGCCCCAGCAGAAGTAGTTGCTGAAGCCGCCGCTCCAGAAGCAAGTGCTGAGCCTGCAGCCGCAGCCCCAGAAGCTGGAACAGAAACACCTGAAACCCCTGCCGCTGAATAAGCGACAGATTAACTATTTAAGTATTAGGAGCTAAAAATGGCGATTACTAAAGAAGAAATCATTGATGCAGTAGGTAGCATGTCCGTTATGGATTTGAACGACTTGGTTAAAGCGTTCGAAGAGAAGTTTGGCGTATCAGCTGCGGCGATGGCTGTTGCTGGTCCTGCTGGTGCAGCTGGCGGCGCTGCTGCTGAAGAGCAAACAGAATTCACTGTTAACTTGCTCGAAGCTGGCGCAAACAAGGTTTCAGTAATTAAGGCAGTTCGCGAAATTACTGGTCTTGGCTTGAAAGAAGCTAAGGACTTGGTTGACGGTGCACCGAAGCCAATCAAAGAAGCTGTTGATAAGAAGACAGCTGAAGAAGCTAAGAAGAAGCTTGAAGAAGCTGGCGCCAAAGCAGAACTCAAGTAATACATACAATGCTGGCGCCTCTCAAAAAGGGGCGTTAGCCATGTTGGGTTTGACCTCTAGAGGTCAAACCCGATTTCATTTCTGATTGAAATCGGGTTTGCCTTCTGATACGACTGCAGAATGCAAGTTTGGTCGGACACTAAATCTATCGGTTTAGTGTTGTCCGCCAGTGATTGGTAGTGGCCAATCGCCAAATCTTTGTACAGTCGCTGAATTCGGAGATGAAATGAACTATAGCTTCACCGAACGCAAGCGAGTCCGTAAAAGCTTTGCTAAGCGAGTAAATAACCACCAGGTTCCGTACCTGATCGCAACGCAGCTGGAATCCTACGCTAAATTTTTACAGGCTGAAAAGCCAGCAATGTCTCGTCTTACTGAGGGACTTCAAGCTGCCTTTACATCAGCATTCCCAATTGTGTCTAACAACGGCTATGCACGTATGGAATACGTGTCTTACCAGTTATCACAGCCACCGTTTGACGTTAAAGAATGTCAACAACGTGGTTACACATACCACTCTGCCTTACGCGCAAAAGTTCGCTTGATTATTTATGATCGCGAAGCGCCTACTAAGGTTAAAGAGGTAAAAGAGAGCGAAGTCTACATGGGTGAAATTCCACTCATGACAGAAAATGGCTCTTTTGTGATCAATGGTACTGAGCGCGTGATCGTTTCTCAGTTGCACCGTTCCCCAGGCGTGTTCTTCGAACACGATAAGGGCAAGACACATAGCTCAGGTAAGTTGCTGTTCTCAGCACGCATCATTCCTTACCGTGGTTCATGGCTCGATTTCGAGTTTGATCCGAAAGACATTCTCTATTTCCGCGTTGACCGTCGTCGTAAGATGCCTGTCACCATTTTGCTCAAAGCAATTGGTTTAAACAACGAACAGATTCTTGCTAACTTCTTTAACTTTGACCATTTCTCATTGACAGCCAATGGCGGTTCAATGGAATTTGTACCAGAGCGTTTGCGTGGTCAGTTGGCTAGCTTTGATGTGCTCGATAAGAATGGCGTTGTTGTCATTCAAAAAGACAAGCGTATCAATGCAAAGCACATCCGCGAACTCGAAGCTGCTAAGACAAAAACTATCGCTGTACCAGATGACTATTTAATTGGTCGTGTAGTTGCACGCAATATTGTTGATCCTGATTCTGGTGAAATCTTGGCTTACGCTAATGATGAGATCACTGAAGAAGTATTGGCTACATTGCGCGATGCAGGTATTAAGCAATTAGAAACTATCTACACCAATGATTTAGATTCTGGTGCGTATATTTCACAGACATTGCGTACTGATGAAACAGCGGATCAAATGGCTGCTCGTATCGCCATCTACCGCATGATGCGTCCTGGTGAGCCTCCAACAGAAGATGCTGTTGAGGCCTTGTTCCAGCGCTTGTTCTACAACGAAGATACTTATGATTTGTCTCGCGTTGGCCGTATGAAGGTCAACAGCCGTTTGAACCGTCCAGAAATGGAAGGTCCAATGGTTCTGTCGAACGAAGATATTCTCGACACTATTAAGTCCCTCGTAGATTTGCGTAACGGCAAAGGCGAAGTAGACGATATCGATCACTTAGGTAATCGTCGCGTACGTTGCGTTGGCGAGTTGGCTGAAAACCAATTCCGTGCAGGTTTGTCACGTGTTGAGCGTGCGGTTAAAGAACGTCTCGGCCAAGCCGAAACAGAAAACCTCATGCCACATGACTTGATTAACAGCAAGCCAATCTCTTCTGCTATTCGTGAGTTCTTCGGTTCTTCACAGTTGTCCCAGTTTATGGACCAAACCAACCCACTTTCAGAGATCACGCACAAGCGTCGTATTTCTGCATTGGGACCTGGTGGTTTGACACGTGAGCGCGCAGGCTTTGAAGTGCGCGACGTGCATCCAACTCACTATGGACGTGTTTGCCCAATCGAAACTCCAGAAGGGCCAAATATTGGTTTGATCAACTCACTCGCGTTATTTGCGCGCTTGAATGAGCACGGTTTCTTAGAAACTCCATACCGTAAGGTTTCCAATAGCAAGGTAAGCGATGAAGTGGTTTACCTCTCTGCGATTGAGGAAGCTAAGTATGTGATTGCTCAGGCAAACGCAACGATTGACAAGGGTGGCAAGCTGGCCGATGAGTTAGTTTCTGCTCGTCAAGCTGGTGAGACCATGATGGTTAGTCCAGAGCGTATTGATTTCATCGACGTTGCTCCTAGCCAGATCGTTTCTGCTGCTGCTTCACTCGTTCCATTCTTAGAGCACGATGATGCGAACCGTGCGTTGATGGGTGCGAACATGCAGCGTCAAGCAGTTCCTTGCTTGCGTCCAGACAAGCCATTGGTTGGTACAGGTTTAGAGCGCATTGTTGCGGTTGACTCCGGCACTGTTATTTTGGCGTCCCGCGGCGGTATCGTTGATTATGTTGATGCTAACCGCGTCGTGATTCGTGTAAACGATGATGAGACTGCTGCTGGTGAAGTTGGTGTGGATATTTATAACCTCATCAAGTACACCCGTTCAAACCAAAATACCAACATTAACCAACGTCCTATCGTTCAAGCTGGTGATCGTGTTGTCCGCGGCGACGTAGTTGCTGATGGCGCATCTACCGATTTGGGCGAATTGGCTTTGGGTCAAAACATGACTGTGGCATTTATGCCATGGAACGGTTACAACTTCGAAGATTCAATCTTGATCTCTGAAAAAGTTGTTGCTGACGACCGCTACACCTCTATTCATATTGAAGAGTTGTCAGTGGTTGCACGTGATACCAAGCTGGGTTCAGAAGAAATTACTCGCGATATCTCCAATTTGGCAGAGTCACAACTCTCCCGTTTGGATGAAAGCGGTATTGTTTACATCGGTGCTGAAGTTGAAGCTGGCGACGTATTGGTTGGTAAAGTAACTCCAAAGGGCGAGACTACTCTCACTCCAGAAGAGAAGCTCCTACGCGCGATCTTCGGTGAAAAAGCATCTGATGTTAAAGATACTTCTTTGCGCGTTCCATCTGGAATGATCGGTACTGTTATTGATGTTCAGGTCTTCACCCGTGAAGGTATTGAGCGTGATGCACGTGCACAGTCAATTATCCAAGAAGAATTACAACGCTATCGTTTGGACTTGAACGACCAGTTGCGTATTGTTGAGGGCGATGCCTTCATGCGTTTAGAAAAACTGTTGATTGGTAAAGTTGCCAATGGTGGTCCTCAGAAATTAGCTAAAGGCACTAAGATTGACAAGGAATACCTTGCCAGCTTAGATAAATACCATTGGTTTGACGTTCGTCCAGCAGATGATGAAGTTGCCTCACAAGTTGAAGCGATTAAATCTTCTATTGAAGCGAAGCGTAAGCAATTTGATGAGGCTTTTGAAGAGAAGCGCACCAAGCTTACCCAGGGCGATGATTTACAGCCTGGCGTAACAAAGATGGTTAAGGTTTACTTGGCCGTTAAGCGTCGTTTACAGCCTGGTGACAAGATGGCCGGTCGTCACGGTAACAAGGGTGTGGTTTCTAAAATCGCCCCAGCAGAAGACATGCCATTTATGGCTGACGGACGCCCTGTTGACATCGTCTTGAACCCGTTGGGTGTTCCTTCCCGTATGAACGTTGGCCAGATCTTGGAAACCCACTTAGGTTGGGCTGCCCAAGGTATTGGTAAGCGTATCGACGAGATGGTTCGTGAGCACGCTAAGCAAACTGAATTACGTAAGTTCTTCAAGCAGCTTTATAACGAAACAGGTCGTGTTGAAGACATCGACAACTTCACTGATGAGCAGATCAATGTTTTGGCTGAGAATCTCCGCCAAGGCTTGCCATTTGCTACTCCAGTGTTTGACGGTGCTACTGAAGCTGAAATCGGACGCATGCTCGAGTTGGCGTATCCAGAAGATGTTGCTAAATCTTTGAAGATGACCCCTTCACGTCAGCAAATGATTTTGTGCGACGGCCGTACTGGCGATCAATTTGAGCGTCCAGTCACTGTTGGCGTAATGCACGTATTGAAACTCCACCATTTGGTCGATGACAAGATGCATGCACGTTCAACCGGGCCTTACTCTTTAGTAACGCAACAGCCATTGGGCGGTAAAGCTCAGTTCGGTGGTCAGCGCTTTGGTGAGATGGAAGTCTGGGCCCTCGAAGCATACGGTGCTTCATATGTCTTGCAGGAAATGCTGACAGTGAAGTCCGATGACGTCGCAGGCCGTACCAAGGTTTACGAAAACATCGTCAAGGGCGAGCACACGATTGATGCTGGCATGCCCGAATCCTTCAACGTGCTGGTAAAAGAAATCCGTTCGTTGGGTATTGACATTGACATGGAGCGCAACTGATATGAAAGCATTGCTCGATTTATTTAAGCAAACGCAGGGCGAAGAGCAGTTTGATGTCATCAAAATTGGTCTCGCATCTCCTGAGAAAATTCGCTCATGGTCTTTTGGTGAAGTACGCAAACCAGAAACCATCAACTACCGGACTTTTAAGCCCGAGCGTGATGGTTTGTTCTGCGCCAAGATTTTTGGACCAACCAAAGACTACGAGTGCTTATGCGGTAAGTACAAGCGTTTAAAGTTCCGTGGCGTAATCTGCGAGAAGTGCGGCGTTGAAGTTACTCTCGCTAAGGTACGTCGTGAGCGCATGGGTCACATTGAGTTGGCAGCCCCTGTAGCGCACATCTGGTTCTTGAAGTCATTGCCATCCCGTTTGGGTATGGTTCTCGATATGACATTGCGTGATATCGAGCGCGTTCTTTACTTTGAAGCATATGTAGTAGTTGATCCTGGTATGACTCCTGAAGGCGCGATGAAGCGCGGTCAGATCATGTCTGAAGATGAATACATTGCTAAGACCGAAGAGTATGGTGACGGTGCATTTACGGCCATCATGGGCGCGGAAGGTATTCGTGATCTCTTGCGTTCGATCGATATCGACCGCGAAGTAGAAACCATTCGTGCTGATTTAAAAGCCACTGGTAGTGATGCCAAGATCAAGAAATATGCTAAGCGCTTAAAAGTGCTCGAGGCGTTCCAGACTTCAGGTATTAAGCCTGACTGGATGATCATGGAAGTATTGCCGGTATTGCCACCTGAATTGCGCCCATTGGTGCCATTGGATGGCGGTCGCTTTGCCACTTCCGATTTGAACGACCTCTACCGTCGTGTGATCAACCGTAACAACCGTTTGAAGCGTTTGTTAGAGTTGCGCGCACCAGAGATCATCGTTCGTAACGAAAAACGCATGTTGCAAGAAGCGGTTGACTCATTGCTCGACAACGGTCGTCGCGGTAAGGCTATGACTGGCGCTAACAAGCGTCCTCTCAAGTCCTTGGCTGAGATGATTAAAGGTAAGAGCGGTCGTTTCCGTCAAAACTTGTTGGGTAAACGTGTTGACTACTCTGGTCGTTCAGTCATTGTGGTTGGCCCTACATTGAAATTACATCAGTGCGGCTTACCAAAATTAATGGCTTTGGAATTATTCAAGCCATTCATTTTCAACAAGCTTGAGACTTTAGGAATTGCAACGACCATTAAGGCTGCAAAGAAAGAAGTTGAAAGCCAGACTCCAATCGTTTGGGACATTCTCGAAGAAGTCATTCGTGAGCATCCAATCATGTTGAACCGTGCGCCTACATTGCACCGTCTCGGTATTCAGGCTTTCGAGCCAATGCTTATTGAAGGTAAAGCAATCCAATTGCACCCATTAGTCTGCGCGGCATTTAACGCCGACTTTGACGGTGACCAAATGGCGGTTCACGTTCCTTTGTCGCTCGAAGCGCAAATGGAAGCACGTACATTGATGTTGGCTTCGAACAACGTATTGTTCCCAGCTAACGGCGAACCATCTATCGTTCCTTCACAGGACGTGGTGTTGGGTCTGTATTACGCTACACGTGACAAGATCAACGGTAAGGGTGAAGGCATGGTCTTCGCTAACATTACTGAAGTAGTACGCGCATACGAAGCGGGTCAAGTTGAATTGGCTTCTCGTGTTGCTGTCCGTATTACTGAGTTTGAGATCGTGGATAAGAGGGCAGAGGGCGACGCCCGTTTTGCTGAAAAGACCAAGATCTACCAAACATCAGTTGGCCGTGCAATCTTGTCTGAGATTTTACCGAAGGGTATGTCTTTCGAGGAAATTAATAAGCCTTTGAAGAAAAAAGAAATCTCACGTTTGATCAACACATCATTCCGTAAGTGCGGTTTGCGTGAAACTGTGATTTTTGCCGACCGCCTCTTGCAGTCTGGTTTCCGTTTGGCAACCAACGCTGGTATCTCAGTTGCGATCGACGATATGCTGATCCCAACTTCTAAAGAGCGCATCATCACTGAGGCATCTGCCAAGGTTAAGGAGTATGACAAGCAGTTCATGTCAGGTCTCGTAACCAATCAAGAGCGTTATAACAACGTGGTTGATATTTGGGGTGCCGCAGGCGACCAAGTTGGCAAAGCAATGATGGATGAGTTGTCACACGTTGACGTACTCGATCGTAACGGTAAGACTGTGCGTCAAGAATCCTTTAACTCCATCTACATGATGGCAGATTCTGGTGCGCGTGGATCTGCAGCGCAGATTCGTCAGTTGGCTGGTATGCGTGGTTTGATGGCTAAGCCTGATGGCTCCATCATTGAAACCCCAATTACTGCGAACTTCCGTGAAGGTTTGAATGTATTACAGTACTTCATCTCAACTCACGGTGCTCGTAAAGGTCTGGCTGATACAGCGTTGAAGACAGCGAACTCGGGTTACTTGACACGTCGTTTATGCGACGTCACACAAGATCTCGTGGTGATCGAAGATGATTGCGGCGCAACTAATGGTGTAACCATGAAGGCGCTGGTTGAAGGCGGCGAAATTATCGAAGCGTTGCGTGACCGTATTTTGGGTCGTGTATGTATCGGTGACATTGTTCACCCTGACACACAAGAAGTCATTGTTCCGAACGACACATTGCTCGATGAAGATCACGTTGATCAAATCGTTGCATTGGGTATCGACGAAGTTAAAGTTCGCACAGTATTGTCTTGCTTAACTCGCTTTGGTTTGTGCGCGAAATGCTACGGACGTGATCTAGGTCGCGGTGGTTTGGTGAACGTTGGTGAAGCAGTAGGCGTGATCGCTGCTCAATCCATCGGTGAGCCAGGCACACAGTTAACTATGCGTACCTTCCACATCGGTGGTGCGGCGTCACGTGCCTTGGTTGCAAGCAATATTGAAGCTAAGTCTAATGGTGCCTTGAAGTTCTCTGCCACGATGCGTGTTGTCAAGAACGCGAAGGGCGAGCAGATTGTGATTTCACGTTCTGGCGAAGCCTTGATCGTTGATGAGAATGGTCGCGAGCGCGAGCGTCATAAAGTGCCTTATGGTGCAACTCTCTTGTTGAAAGAAGATGCAGCTGTTAAGGCTGGCGCAAGCTTGGCGACTTGGGACCCATTAACACGTCCGATTATTTCTGAGTACGCTGGTATCGCTCGCTTCGACAACGTTGAAGAAGGCGTAACCGTTGCTAAGCAGGTAGACGAAGTTACCGGTCTTTCCACCTTGGTGGTAATTGACGGTAAGCGTCGTTCTGCAGCAAGCAAAGGCGTTCGCCCAATGATCAACTTGGTTGATGACAAGGGTAACGAAGTCATGATCGCCGGTACTGATCACCCAGTAAACATTGGCCTCCAAGTGGGTGCGTTGATTACTGTTAAAGATGGTCAAAAAGTCGAAGTTGGTGAAGTATTGGCGCGTATTCCTATCGAATCACAGAAGACTCGCGACATTACCGGTGGTTTGCCACGCGTTGCTGAATTGTTCGAAGCACGTTCACCAAAAGATGCAGCTGTCTTGGCGAAAGTTACTGGAACAGTTTCCTTCGGTAAAGAAACCAAAGGTAAACAACGTTTGGTGATTACCGATATGGACGGCGAAGCCAATGAATTCTTGATTCCTAAAGAGAAGCAAGTTCTCGTTCATGACGGTCAAGTTGTGAACAAGGGCGAGATGATTGTGGAAGGCCCTGCTGATCCACATGATATCTTGACTCTCAGAGGCATTGAAGAGTTGGCGATCTATATCGTTGATGAAGTTCAAGACGTTTACCGTTTGCAAGGCGTGAAGATTAATGACAAGCACATTGAAGTGATCGTGCGTCAAATGTTGCGTCGTGTGCAGATCACTGATGGTGGCGATACCGCCTACATCACTGGTGAGCAAGTTGAGCGTTCAAAACTGTATGACGCTAACGATTTAGTGATTGCCGCAGGTAAGCGCCCAGCTCAGTTCGAAAACGTGCTGTTGGGCATTACTAAAGCATCCTTGTCGACTGACAGCTTCATTTCAGCGGCTTCTTTCCAAGAAACTACCCGTGTATTGACCGAAGCCGCAATTATGGGCAAGACCGATACACTCCGTGGCCTCAAGGAAAACGTCATTATTGGTCGTCTAATCCCTGCTGGTACCGGCTTGTCTTACCGCCGTGCACGCAAGGTCAGAGAGCAATTCGAGCGTGACCGCGCTCAAATGATTGCCGCCGAAGAGGAAGCAATAGCCAATATGCCTGTAGAAATAGAGGCTGAAGTCGTTGCTCCTGCTGGGGAGGCTGATCCGAGCTAATTTGGTAATTCTGGCCAGAAATGGCCAGTTTTTTCCCCATTTGGTTGACGGAAAAGGCTGGCCAAGCTAGAATGCTGAGTTCTACTGATTCAGAAGAGGGTCTTTTTGACCTAGAAATTCTCTAAGTCATTGATTTTCTTGAAGAAAGCAACAAAGAAGTACTAACCGAGCTATTTTATGCCAACAATTAATCAATTAATACGTAAGCCAAGATCCAGGCTGATCGTTAAAAGCAAGAGCCCTGCACTGGAAAACAGTCCGCAGCGCCGTGGTGTTTGTACACGTGTGTACACCACTACTCCTAAAAAGCCTAACTCTGCGCTTCGTAAAGTAGCCAAAGTTCGCTTAACCAATGGTTTTGAAGTTATTTCATACATTGGCGGTGAAGGCCATAACCTCCAGGAACACTCGGTAGTGTTGATTCGTGGTGGTCGTGTAAAGGATTTGCCAGGTGTTCGTTACCACATCGTTCGTGGCTCACTTGACTTGCAAGGTGTTAAAGACCGTAAGCAGTCACGTTCCAAGTACGGTGCTAAGCGCGCTAAGAAATCTGCTTAATCTTTCAATAGATTTTTGCTGAAGTATTTGTAGTAAGTCTTCGTTTGTCAGACTTAAAAGACAAGTAAGTGGTTGTTCCGTCTAAGAATCTTCTTAGATAGTAGGGCAACCGGAGCGGGTGATCCATGTGGGTCGCCCCTAACTGAACTGAAGGAGTAGTTATGCCACGTCGTCGTGAAGTTCCCAAACGGGAAATTTTGCCGGATCCAAAATTCGGTAATGTAGAAGTAGCTAAATTCATGAACGTCCTCATGTTGGACGGCAAGAAATCGGTTGCAGAGCGTATCGTTTACGGTGCCTTTGATCACATCGAGAAAAAAGCAAACAAAGAACCACTCGAAATTTTCTCAACAGCTATGGGCAACGTTAAGCCAATGGTTGAGGTGAAGAGCCGTCGTGTTGGTGGCGCTAACTACCAGGTTCCTGTTGAAGTTCGCCCATCACGCCGTTCTGCTTTGGCAATGCGCTGGGTGCGCGAAGCCGCTAAAAAGCGCGGTGAGAAATCTATGGCTCAACGTTTGGCCAACGAATTATTAGAAGCTGCAGAAGGTCGCGGCGGAGCAATGAAGAAGCGTGAAGAAGTTCACCGTATGGCAGAAGCTAACAAAGCTTTCTCACATTTCCGCTTCTAATCAAATAGTAAAGAAAAGGCACCAACAGTGGCACGTAAAACCCCCATCGACAGATACCGCAATATTGGTATCTCTGCGCACATTGACGCAGGCAAGACAACAACTACAGAACGCGTTTTGTTCTACACCGGTGTTAATCATAAGATTGGTGAAGTACATGATGGCGCTGCAACCATGGACTGGATGGAACAAGAGCAAGAGCGTGGTATCACGATTACTTCTGCTGCTACTACAACGTTCTGGAAGGGTATGGCTGGTAATTTCCCAGAGCACCGCATCAATATTATTGATACCCCAGGACACGTAGATTTCACTATTGAAGTTGAGCGTTCAATGCGCGTTTTGGATGGTGCTTGCATGGTTTACTGTGCGGTAGGTGGTGTACAGCCCCAATCTGAAACTGTTTGGCGTCAAGCTAACAAGTATCAAGTTCCACGTTTGGCTTTCGTAAACAAGATGGACCGCACCGGTGCGAACTTCTTTAAGGTCTATGACCAGATGAAGTTACGCCTTAAAGCAAATCCTATCTTGATCCAGATTCCTATTGGCGCTGAAGAAAACTTCAAGGGCGTTGTGGACTTGGTAAAAATGAAGGCCATCTATTGGGATGAGGCTTCACAAGGCACTAAGTTTAGCTACGAAGAGATTCCTGCTGAATTAAAGGCATCTGCAGATGAGTGGCGCGAAAAGATGGTTGAGGCCGCTGCTGAAAGTTCAGAAGAGTTGATGGAGAAGTATCTCGGTGGCGAAGAGTTAACCGAAGAAGAAATCAAAAAAGCGTTGCGTCAACGTACGATTGCTAATGAAATCATTCCAATGATGTGCGGAACTGCTTTCAAAAACAAAGGCGTTCAGGCGATGTTGGATGCGGTGGTTGAGTTGTTGCCATCCCCATTAGACGTTCCACCTGTTCCTTGTGAATTGGAAGACGGCACACCAACTACACGTAAAGCTGACGATGCTGAGAAATTCTCTGCATTGGCATTTAAGATCATGACTGACCCATTTGTTGGCCAGCTCATCTTCTTCCGCGTTTACTCGGGCGTAATGAAATCTGGCGACACAATCTACAACCCAATCAAGGGTAAGAAAGAGCGTGTTGGTCGTTTATTGCAAATGCATGCAAACCAACGTGAAGAAATTAAAGAAGTTTACGCAGGGGATATCGCTGCTGCAGTTGGTCTAAAAGATGCAACTACTGGCGAAACATTGTGCGACCCAGATAGCATTGTTATTTTGGAGCGCATGGTATTCCCAGAGCCAGTGATCTCACAAGCTGTTGAGCCAAAAACTAAGCCTGACCAAGAAAAAATGGGCCTTGCTTTGAACCGCTTGGCACAAGAAGATCCTTCTTTCCGCGTTAAAACGGATGAAGAGTCTGGCCAGACAATTATTTCTGGAATGGGCGAGCTCCATTTGGAAATTTTGGTTGATCGTATGCGTCGTGAATTTGGTGTTGAAGCCACTGTTGGTAAGCCACAAGTTGCCTATCGCGAAACTATTCGTAAAGTTTGCGAAGAAATCGAAGGTAAGTTTGTTAAGCAGTCTGGTGGTCGCGGTCAATACGGTCACGTGGTATTGAAGCTTGAGCCACAAGAGCCAGGTAAAGGTTTTGAATTCATTGACGCTATTAAGGGCGGTGTAGTTCCACGCGAATACATCCCTGCTGTAGAAAAAGGAATTCGCGAAACATTGAACTCCGGTATTTTGGCTGGTTATCCAGTCGTTGATATCAAAGCTACATTGTTCTTCGGTTCATACCATGATGTTGACTCCAATGAAAACGCATTTAAGATGGCGGGCTCTATGGCATTCAAAGACGGTATGCGTAAAGCAGCGCCAGTGTTACTTGAGCCGATGATGGCTGTTGAAGTAGAAACACCAGAAGATTTCATGGGTAACGTAATGGGCGATCTCTCATCCCGTCGCGGTATTTTGCAAGGTATGGACGACATTCCAGGCGGCGGTAAGATTGTTCGCGCTGAAGTGCCGTTGGCAGAGATGTTTGGTTACTCAACTGGCTTGCGCTCGTTGACCCAAGGTCGCGCTACCTACACCATGGAGTTTAAGCATTATTCCGAAGCACCGAAGAACGTTGCTGAAGCAGTTATGGCTGCTAAAGCGAAGTAATTTATCCACATTAATTTTGAATATTGACTAGCTAAAGAAGGCAGACAAAAATGGCAAAAGAAAAATTCGAGCGGACAAAACCGCACGTAAACGTAGGCACCATCGGTCACGTTGACCACGGTAAAACTACATTGACAGCAGCAATTGCAACCGTGCTTTCTAAAGCATTCGGTGGCGAAGCTAAAGCATACGATCAGATCGATGCTGCTCCTGAAGAAAAAGCACGTGGTATTACGATTAATACTGCGCACGTTGAGTACGAGACAGCAAACCGTCACTACGCACACGTGGATTGCCCAGGACATGCTGACTACGTGAAGAACATGATTACTGGTGCTGCTCAGATGGACGGCGCTATTTTGGTTTGTTCTGCTGCTGACGGCCCAATGCCACAAACTCGTGAACACATCCTCTTGGCACGCCAAGTGGGTGTTCCTTACATCGTGGTGTTCTTGAACAAGTGCGACATGGTTGATGACGCTGAATTGTTAGAGCTCGTTGAAATGGAAGTTCGTGAGCTTTTATCTAAGTACAACTTCCCTGGCGATGACACACCAATCATCCAAGGTTCTGCTAAGTTAGCTTTAGAAGGCGACGAAGGCCCATTGGGTAAAGAAGCCATCATGAAATTGGCTGAAGCACTCGATACATACATCCCAACTCCAGAGCGTGCTGTTGACGGCGCGTTCTTGATGCCAGTAGAAGACGTGTTCTCTATCTCCGGTCGCGGTACTGTTGTTACAGGCCGTATCGAGCGCGGTATCGTTAAAGTAGGCGAAGAGATCGAAATCATCGGTATCAAGCCAACACTCAAGACCACTTGTACTGGTGTTGAAATGTTCCGTAAATTGCTCGACCAAGGTCAAGCAGGCGATAACGTTGGTATCTTGTTACGCGGTACAAAACGTGAAGAAGTTGAGCGCGGCCAAGTATTGGCTAAGCCAGGTTCAATCACCCCACATACTCACTTTACAGCCGAGGTGTACATCTTGGGTAAAGATGAAGGTGGTCGTCATACTCCATTCTTTAACAACTATCGTCCACAGTTTTACTTCCGCACAACGGACGTAACTGGTTCAATCGAGTTGCCAAAAGACAAAGAAATGGTCATGCCTGGCGATAACGTCACGATTACCGTAAAACTCATCGCGCCAATCGCGATGGAAGAAGGTTTACGTTTTGCGATCCGTGAAGGTGGCCGTACTGTTGGCGCCGGCGTGGTTGCAAAGATTTTGGCTTAAGTAGTAAGTTTTAATAAAAATATTTAGCGGTTTGCTAACCGGTGACATCAGTGCTGCTGATGTCACCGAGCTCTTTAGATGTATAACGTGGCAGCACCACAACGCTCTTTGGAATTAATATGCAAAACCAAAAAATTCGTATTCGCCTTAAAGCATTTGATTACCGTTTGATCGACCAGTCTGCAGCTGAAATCGTTGATACAGCTAAGCGCACTGGTGCAGTTGTTAAGGGTCCAGTACCTTTGCCAACCCGTATTGAGCGTTTTGATATCTTGCGTTCACCACACGTGAACAAGACATCCCGTGATCAGTTAGAGATCCGCACCCATCTCCGTTTGATGGATATCGTTGATCCTACAGAGAAAACTGTAGATGCTTTGATGAAATTAGATCTCCCAGCAGGTGTGGACGTCGAAATTAAGTTGCAGTAATTTGTTGTTTCCGGTCTTTTTGCTTGTCAAGACTGGGTTTTCGGGATAGAATCTAAGGCTTCGCTCAATTATTTGGGCGAAAATCTTAGTTTTATCAGCACTAAAAACGTTGTAAGTTATTGATTTAGAAGTACTTTTACTTGTAAATCACTTAAATTAATTTTGCCGACCAATCGAAGTCGGCGTGGAGCATGAATATGAGCTTAGGCTTAATCGGCCGCAAGGTCGGCATGACCCGTCTATTTACGGACGAAGGGGATTCAATTCCTGTGACCGTAATTGACGTGAGCGACAACAGAATCGCTCAAATCAAGACCCAGGCAACTGATGGCTATGATGCTATCCAGTTAGCACATGGCACGCGTAGAGCTACTCGCGTTACTAAAGCAATGGCTGGTCACTTCGCCAAAGCTGGTGTGATGGCAGGTAACGGCCTCAACGAATTCCAATTAGACGCAGCAAAAATTGCAGAGATGACACCAGGACAAGTTATTCCTGCTGACACTGCATTTACTGCTGGTCAAAAAGTGGACGTACAAGGCGTGTCTATCGGTAAGGGCTACGCAGGTACCATCAAGCGTTATCACTTCGCTTCTGGTCGTGCATCCCACGGTAACTCACGTTCACATAACGTACCAGGCTCTATCGGTATGGCGCAAGATCCAGGTCGAGTTTTCCCTGGTAAGCGTATGACCGGTCACTTGGGTGACGTTACACGTACAGTTCAAAATTTAGTCATCGCACGCATTGATTCAGAACGTAATCTGATCATGGTTAAAGGCGCCATTCCAGGTGCCCCAGGCGGTAAAGTTATTGTTACTCCAGCGGTGAAGACACCGTTGAAGAAGAAATAAGGAGAGCGAATATGGAACTTAAGCTTCTCCAAGACAACGGTACTTTAGGTGCAGGCGTACAAGCTTCACCAGAAGTATTCGAACGTGAATATAACGAAGCATTGGTACACCAAGTTGTAGTGGCTTACCAAGCTAATGCACGTAGCGGTAACCGTGCACAAAAAGACCGTGAGCAAGTTAAGCACACAACCAAGAAACCTTGGCGTCAAAAAGGTACTGGTCGTGCACGTGCTGGTATGAGCTCTTCCCCGCTGTGGCGTGGAGGTGGCCGTATATTCCCGAATTCTCCAGAAGAGAATTTCAGCCAAAAAGTAAACAAGAAAATGTACCGCGCTGGTATGAGATCTATTTTGTCTCAGTTAGCTCGCGAAGGTCGTTTGAATGTTGTTGATCAATTTTCTCTTGACGCTCCAAAGACTAAAGTTTTAGCTGACAAAGTTAAAGCAATGGGCTTGGATTCAGTCTTGATTATTGTTGATCAGGTTAGCGAGAATTTGTACTTGGCATCACGTAACTTGCATAAGGTTGCCGTATGTGAGCCACAGCACGCTGATCCATTAGCTTTGGTCCAATACAAAAAAGTGTTGGTTAGCAAAGCTGCGATCGCAAAAATTGAGGAGTTGCTGAAATGAGCCAAGTCCGTAAAAATGATCACAATCTAATGAGGGTTCTGCTTGGACCGGTTATCTCTGAAAAAGCCACTATGGTTGCAGAGAAAAACGAACAAGTAGTTTTCCAAGTAGCTCGCGACGCAAATAAGCTCGATGTAAAACAAGCAGTTGAATTGCTCTTCAAAGTGCAAGTTGACTCAGTTCAAATCGTGAATCAAAAGGGTAAGCCTAAGCGCTACGGCCGTTTTGAAGGTCGTCGTGACCACACTAAGAAGGCCTACGTAAGCTTGAAGCCAGGTCAAGAAATTAACTTTGAAGCGGAGGCGAATTAATCATGCCTTTGATGAAGACAAAACCGACCTCACCAGGTCGTCGTTCAATGGTCAAGGTGGTAAATCCTGACCTGCATAAAGGTAAACCTTTTGCAGCGTTAGTAGAGCCACAATTCCAAAAAGCGGGTCGTAACAATAATGGTCACATCACTACCCGTCATAAAGGTGGTGGTCATAAGCATCACTATCGTGTTGTTGATTTCAAACGCAATGACAAAGATGGTATTCCAGCAAAAGTTGAACGCTTGGAATACGATCCAAACCGTAGTGCAAATATTGCATTGATCGTGTTTGCTGATGGTGAGCGTCGCTACATTCTGGCTGCTAAAGGAATGACTGTTGGTCAAGCCTTGATGAGTGGTTCAGAGGCTCCAATTAAGTCTGGCAATAACTTGCCAATCCGTAATATTCCTGTTGGTAGCACAATTCACTGTGTAGAAATCATGCCAGGTAAGGGTGCTCAAGTAGCACGCTCGGCCGGTGGTTCAGCAGTATTGCTAGCCCGTGAAGGCGTATACGCTCAAGTGCGTTTGCGCTCAGGCGAAGTGCGTCGTGTTCTGATTGAGTGCCGCGCCACTATTGGTGAAGTTGGTAACGAAGAGCACAGCTTGCGTGTTATCGGTAAAGCTGGTGCAAATCGCTGGCGTGGTATTCGCCCAACCGTTCGCGGTGTGGCAATGAACCCAGTAGATCACCCGCATGGTGGTGGTGAAGGTAAAACTGGCGAAGGCCGTGTACCAGTATCTCCATGGGGCACTCCAACCAAAGGTTATCGTACACGTCGTAACAAGCGTACAACATCGATGATCGTTCAACGTCGTCAAAAGCGTTAAGCGATTAAGGAAAAATAGATATGACACGTTCAGCTAAAAAAGGCCCATTTTGCGAAGCCAGCTTGGTAAACAAGGTTGAAGTCGCACAAGCCAACAAAGACAAAAAGCCGATCAAAACTTGGTCACGCCGTTCAACAATCCTCCCAGACTTTATTGGTCTGACGATTGCTGTGCATAACGGTCGTCAACACGTTCCGGTTTATGTATCAGAAAACATGGTGGGTCATAAGTTAGGCGAATTTGCCTTGACCCGTACTTTCAAAGGTCACGCTGCCGACAAGAAAGTAACGAAGAAGTAAGGGGATGATGATGGAAGTTAAAGCTATTCACAAGAGCGCCCGCATTTCTGCGCAAAAGACACGTTTGGTCGCAGACCAAATTCGTGGTTTGCCAATTGCACGCGCATTAAACATTTTGAATTTCAGCCCCAAGAAAGCTGCCTTCATTGTGAAAAAAGTGGTTGAGTCTGCAGTGGCCAACGCTGAACACAATAAAGGTGCTGATATTGATGAGCTCAAGGTTTCAACAATTATTGTTGATAAAGGCACTTCCTTGAAGCGCTTCACAGCACGCGCTAAGGGTCGTGGTAATCAAATTGAAAAACAAACATGTCACATTACCGTGACCTTGAGTAACTAAGGAAAGATATGGGACAAAAGATAAACCCAACCGGATTCCGACTCGCGGTAACGAAGAATTGGACATCACGTTGGTATGCAAACAATACTGACTTCGCGAAGATGTTGAAAGAGGACGTAGATGTCCGCATCTATCTCAAGAAGAAGTTGAAGAATGCATCCGTAAGTAAAGTTGTGATTGAGCGTCCTGCAAAGAATGCCCGCATTACTATCTATAGCTCACGTCCAGGCGTTGTAATCGGTAAAAAAGGCGAAGATATTGAAGTGCTCCGCCGCGAATTGCAAAAGCGTATGGGTGTTCCAGTCCACGTAAACATTGAAGAAATTCGTAAGCCAGAAGTTGATGCGCAATTAATTGCTGACTCAATTACTCAGCAGCTCGAAAAACGTATCATGTTCCGTCGTGCGATGAAGCGTGCAATGCAAAATGCAATGCGTCTTGGCGCACAAGGTATCAAGATCATGTCATCAGGTCGTTTGAATGGTGCTGAGATTGCTCGTCGCGAATGGTATCGCGAAGGTCGCGTTCCACTTCATACATTGAAGGCTGATATTGATTACGCAACATCAGAAGCTGAAACTACATACGGCATCATTGGTGTAAAAGTTTGGGTATACAAAGGTGACACATTGGGTCGTGATGCAGAAGCTCAAGTAGCTGCTCCATCCGCTGAACCAGCTGCCGAAGAAAAGAAAACTCGTCGTGCCCCAAGCAAGACAGCTGCTCGTAAACCAGCCGCTGGCACAGACAAGCCATTAGTTGCTGCTAAGCCAGCAGTAAAGCGTGTGCGTAAGGTTGAAACACCTGCCGCAGATACGCAGAAGTCAGGAGAGTAAGCATGCTACAACCAAAGCGTCGCAAGTATCGTAAGGAACAAAAAGGTCGTAACACTGGCGTGGCAACACGTGGTAGTTCCGTAGCCTTTGGTGACTTTGGATTGAAGGCCGTTGGCCGTGGTCGTTTGACTGCTCGTCAAATCGAGTCAGCACGTCGTGCAATGACTCGTCACATTAAACGTGGTGGCCGTATTTGGATTCGTATTTTCCCAGATAAGCCAATTTCACAAAAACCTGCTGAAGTACGTATGGGTAACGGTAAAGGTAATCCAGAGTACTACGTAGCTGAAATTCAACCAGGCAAAGTGCTCTACGAGATGGACGGTGTTGACGAGCAATTGGCGCGCGAAGCTTTCAAGCTTGCTGCTGCTAAGTTGCCTTTACAGACCACTTTCGTGATTCGCCACTTAGGTTGATCGGGATAGAGATTATGAAAAATACAGAATTAGCTTCAAAAGATCTGAATGCATTGAATGCAGAGTTAACCGAGTTGCTAAAGACCGGTTTCAAGCTCCGTATGCAAAAAGGCACTCAGCAACTCACAAATACCAGCCAATTGGGTAAAAATAAGCGCGACATCGCTCGTGTGAAGACTTTTATCGCCCAAAAGACTGCACAGAAATAAGGAAAAAGGGATATGACAGAATTATCTAAACCCTTGCGCCGCACCCTCGTGGGACGCGTTGTTAGCGACAAAATGCAAAAAACTGTGACGGTGTTGGTTGAGCGTCAAGTTAAGCATCCAGTGATCGGTAAATACGTTGGCCAATCTAAAAAGTACCACGCTCATGACGAAGCTGGCACATACAAGATGGGTGATACCGTTGAAATTGCTGAATCTAAGCCAATTTCACGCACTAAATCTTGGGTTGTGACCCGTTTGGTTGAGGCTTCAAAGGGTATTTAAAGAAATATTGGGGATTTTGGTGAAGATTCTTCCCAAATCCCTTTTTTACGTAGTAGAATAGAAGGCTTCTCTGGTTTTATTGGAGAAGCAGTGTTTTTCATTAATTCCGGGTTTTAACTCTCGTTAAAGCCCATAGACGGAACCAAGACTGTTTGCCTTTGGCCAATAAGTTGGGGATTAGAAATGATACAAACCGAAAGTAGATTACAGGTTGCCGATAACACAGGCGCCAGTGAAGTGTTGTGCATCAAGGTATTGGGCGGCTCTAAGCGTCGTTACGCCAGTATCGGTGATGTCATCAAAGTCAGCGTTAAGTCTGCTGCTCCACGTGGCCGTGTTAAAAAAGGTGACATTTATAACGCCGTAGTAGTGAGAACTGCTAAGGGTGTTCGCCGTCCAGATGGTTCATTGATTAAGTTCGATGGCAACGCTGCGGTATTGCTCAACGCTAAGTTAGAGCCAATTGGCACACGTATCTTTGGACCAGTGACGCGCGAGTTGCGTACTGAAAAGTTCATGAAGATCGTTTCTCTCGCCCCCGAAGTTATTTAAGAGGCTGATATGAAAAAGATTCGTAAAGGTGATTCCGTAGTTCTGTTGACTGGTCGCGATAAGGGCAAGCAAGGAACTGTTACAGCCGTTCTCGAGAACAAGTTAGTGATCGAAGGCGTAAACATTTATAAAAAGAGCGTTAAGCCAAATCCAGCTGCCGGTGTTACTGGCGGCATGATTGACAAGACGATGCCTGTTCACATTTCTAATGTGGCTGTGGTTGACGGTAACGGCAAGCCATCACGTGTTGGTATCAAACTCGTTGATGGTAAAAAGCAGCGTTTCCTCAAAACCACTGGCGCAACTTTAAGCGCATAAGGGGCACGGAGAAATTATGAGCACACGTTTTCAAGAACACTATCAAGCTAAAGTTGTTGCAGATTTGATCGCCAAATTTGGTTACAAATCTGTAATGGAAGTTCCACGTATCACCAAAGTTACCCTGAACATGGGCTTGGGTGATGCAGTGAACGATAAGAAAATTATCGAAAATGCAGTTGGCGATTTAACTAAAGTTGCGGGCCAAAAGCCAGTTGTAACTAAAGCCAAAAAAGCGATTGCAGGTTTCAAAATTCGTCAAGGCTACCCAATCGGTGCCATGGTGACATTGCGTGGTGCACGCATGTACGAATTCTTGGATCGTTTCGTTACTGTTGCATTGCCACGAGTACGTGACTTCCGCGGTATCTCTGGTAAAGCATTTGACGGCCGTGGTAACTACAACATCGGCGTTAAAGAACAAATCATTTTCCCTGAAATCGAATACGACAAGATTGATGCCCTCCGCGGTCTCAATATCAGTATTACGACGACTGCTAAAACCGACGAAGAAGCAAAAGCTTTGTTGGCAGCATTCAAATTCCCTTTCCGCAATTAAGAGGCTAACGTGGCAAAACTATCCCTAATTGAGCGCGAGAATAAGCGCGCAAAAACTGTAGAGAAGTACGCTGTAAAGCGTGCCGAACTCAAAGCGATCATTGCTGATCAGTCACGCAGCGATGAAGAGCGCTATGAAGCTCGCTTGAAGCTACAGGCACTTCCACGTAACGCAAGCCCGATTCGTCAAAGAAATCGTTGTTCATTAACCGGTCGACCACGTGGCACATTCCGTAAATTCGGTTTGGCTCGTAGCAAGATTCGTGAAATCGCCTTCCGTGGCGAAATCCCCGGTTTAACCAAGGCCAGCTGGTAAGCGGCGAAAGAATTAGGAGAACTCATGAGTATCAGCGATCCAATCGCCGACATGTTGACAAGGATCCGCAATGCGCAAGCAGTGCAGAAACCCGTAGTCTTGATGCCGTCGTCAAAAGTAAAAGTAGCCATCGCAAAAGTTTTGCAAGATGAAGGCTATATCGAAAGTTTTGAAATCAAAGGTGAAGCAGCTAAGCCAGTGCTCCATATTGATCTCAAATACTATGCAGGCCGTCCTGTTATTGAGCGTATTGACCGTGTATCAACACCAAGTCTGCGTATCTATAAAGGCCGCCATGACATTCCAGAAGTAATGAATGGCTTGGGCATTGCAATTATTTCAACCCCTCAAGGCGTAATGACAGACCGTAAAGCACGTGCAACAGGCGTGGGCGGCGAAGTTATTTGCTACGTAGCTTAAGGAGCGAAATATGTCCCGCGTAGGTAAATCACCAATTACAGTTCCCAAGGGCGCTGAAATCAGCATCAACGGTGCAAACGTTACTGTTAAAGGCCCATTGGGTACTTTGACACACAACTTGCATCCTTCTGTTGGTTTGAAACAAGAAGATGGCGTATTGATAGTTGTTTTAAATAACGACTCACCAGAAGCTGGTGCACAGTCAGGTACAGCCCGTGCTTTGGTTAACAACATGGTTGTTGGCGTAACTGCTGGCTTTGAGCGCAAGCTCAGCTTGGTAGGCGTTGGTTACCGTGCTGCTGCTCAAGGCGAAACATTGAAATTGCAGTTAGGTTTCTCACACGACATTATTTACAACCTGCCAAAGGGTGTGAAGGCTGAGACTCCAACTCAAACTGAAATCATTATCAAAGGTTCCAACAAGCAGCAAGTTGGCCAGGTCGCAGCTGAAGTTCGCGCATACCGTTCACCAGAGCCATACAAAGGCAAAGGCGTTCGCTACGTGGATGAGGTTGTGCATCTGAAAGAAACTAAGAAGAAGTAAGCGAGATTAAAAAATGAATAAAGACGAATCCAGACAAAGACGCGCTAGGCAGACTCGTATTCGCATTGCCGAAGCTTTGGCAAATCGCTTAACAGTTATCCGTAGCAATACTCATATTTCTGCCCAGGTTTATAGCCCATGCGGAACCAAAGTTGTAGCAGCTGCTTCAACAATGGAAAAAGATTTGCGCCAAGCAATCAAAAACGGCGGCAACGCTGAAGCGGCAAAACAAATCGGCAAGTTAGTTGCTGAGCGTGCTGTTAAGGCAGGCATTGTTGATGTTGCATTTGATCGCTCCGGTCATCGTTACCACGGCCGTATTAAGGCCTTAGCTGAAGCTGCGCGTGAAGCCGGCCTGAAGTTCTAATAGGGTTTAGGAAAAAACATGGCAAAAATGCAAACTAAGATGCAAAACGAAGAGCGTGATGATGGTCTTCGCGAGAAGATGATTGCTGTTAATCGTGTAACTAAAGTGGTTAAGGGTGGTCGTATTCTCGGCTTCGCTGCACTGACTGTAGTTGGCGATGGCGATGGCCGCATCGGCATGGGTAAAGGCAAATCAAAAGAAGTTCCAGTTGCAGTTCAAAAAGCAATGGACGAAGCTCGTCGCAAGATGATCAAGGTAACTTTGCGTAAAGGTACTTTGCAGCACACTGTTACTGGCCAACATGGCGCATCACGCGTTTTGATTTCTCCAGCTAAAGACGGTACTGGAATTATCGCTGGTGGCCCAATGCGCGCAATTTTCGACGTAATGGGCGTAACAAATGTGGTTGCTAAGTCACTTGGCTCTACAAACCCATACAACTTGGTTCGTGCAACCATTGATGGTTTGAGCAAAATGAGTACTCCTGCTGAGATTGCTGCTAAACGCGGTAAGTCAGTTGAAGAGATTCTCGGCTAAGACCAAAAGATTAGGAATCTACAAATGACAACAACTAACTCCAAAGTCAAACTGCAATTAGTACGCAGCTTGATCGGTACACGCGAAAGCCACCGTGCAACTGTACGAGGCTTAGGCCTTCGTCGAATCAATTCAGTTTCTGAATTGGAAGACACTCCAGCTGTTCGCGGCATGATTAATAAAGTTTCTTATCTAGTTAAAGTCGTTGGCTAATAACTAGCAAGTAAATAGGCGAAGAATATGCAACTCAACACAATTAAACCTGCAGAAGGCTCCAAGAAAAACCGTCGTCGCGTTGGACGCGGCATTGGTTCTGGTCTTGGTAAAACTGCTGGCCGTGGTCACAAAGGTCAAAAATCCCGTTCTGGTGGTTTCCACAAGGTTGGATTTGAAGGCGGTCAGATGCCTATGTATCGTCGTTTGCCTAAACGCGGTTTCGTGTCTTTGACACGTCGTCACGTTGGTCAAATTACATTGAACGATTTAGCAAAAATCAATTTGCCAGAAGTGGACTTATTGGTATTGAAGGCACACGGCTTTGCTGGTGAGCAAATCAATGCAGTTAAGGTTATCAAGACTGGCGAACTCAAGATTGCTGTAACCCTCAAGGGTATTACAGCAACTGCCGGCGCAAAAGCAGCTATCGAAGCAGCCGGCGGCAAATTGGTTGAATTAGTTTAATAGGTCTTTTAGTAGATATGGCATTAGCACCTACCAATAACGCAAGCACTGCAGCAACAGGTGGTAAGTTTGGCGAATTACGCCAACGCTTAGTCTTTCTGGTGTTGGCTTTGCTCGTGTTCCGTTTGGGTGCTCATATTCCAGTCCCTGGAATCGATCCAGATCAATTGGCACAGTTGTTTTCTGGTCAAAAAGACGGCATCTTGGGAATGTTCAACTTGTTCTCTGGTGGCGCCTTATCTCGCTTCACGGTATTTGCTTTGGGAATCATGCCGTACATTTCTGCATCGATCATCATGCAGTTAATGACGATTGTTGTGCCTTCTCTAGAGTCTTTGAAAAAAGAAGGCCAAGCAGGTCAACGGAAGATTACTCAGTACACGCGCTACGGCACTGTATTCTTGGCTACATTCCAAGCATTAGGTATTTCCGTTGCTTTGCAGGCTCAACCAGGTTTAGTGATTAACCCAGGTTTGATGTTTGAATTGAATACAGTAGTTACTTTGGTAACAGGCACAATGTTCTTAATGTGGTTGGGTGAGCAAATTACTGAGCGTGGCTTGGGTAATGGTATCTCCATCATCATTTTTGGCGGTATTGTTTCTGGTTTACCAAATGCATTGGCAAGCTTGTTAGAGTTGGTACGTACTGGCTCAATGAATATTATTTCTGCTCTCTTGATCGTTGTGATCGTAGTAGCGGTAACTTATTTTGTGGTGTTTGTAGAGCGTGGTCAGCGCCGGATCTTGGTGAACTACGCCAAGCGTCAAGTTGGTAATAAGATTTACGGCGGCCAATCTTCTTACTTCCCATTGAAGTTAAACATGGCAGGTGTTATTCCTCCGATTTTTGCTTCATCGATTATTTTGTTCCCCGCAACGATTGCTGGCTGGTTTACATCAGGTGAGCCAACCAATATGTTCAGCAGAATTATTAAAGACTTAGCAGCGACTTTAGCTCCCGGTCAACCTGTGTACACCATTTTGTACGCAGCAGCGATTATTTTCTTCTGTTTCTTCTATACCGCATTGGTATTTAACAGCCGTGAAACTGCTGAGAACTTGAAGAAAAGTGGCGCATTTGTTCCTGGTATTCGTCCGGGCGACCAAACAGCGCGTTATATCGATAAGATCTTGGTGCGCTTAACTTTGGCCGGTGCAATTTATATGGTTTTGGTTTGCTTGTTGCCAGAATTCTTAGTATTGAAGTACAACGTGCCGTTCTATTTCGGCGGTACTTCATTGTTGATTATTGTGGTTGTTGCAATGGATTTCATGGCTCAAGTCCAGTCATTCGTGATGCAGCAGCAGTACGGCTCTTTGATGAAGAAAGCCAACTTTAAGATGGGCGCTTAACTGAATGTCTAAAGACGATGTAATTCAGATGGCGGGAGAAGTTGTAGAGAATTTGCCGAACGCGATGTTTCGCGTGAAGCTGGAAAACGGACATGTGGTTCTAGGGCACATTTCCGGAAAGATGCGGATGCATTACATCCGTATTTTGCCGGGAGACAAGGTGACGGTGGAGATGACTCCTTACGACCTAACGCGCGCCAGAATCATTTTCCGCGCGAAGTAAAGATTAAGAAGTACCAATTTTTTTAGAGGTGAGTTATGAAAGTTTTAGCATCCGTTAAGTGTATTTGCAGAAATTGCAAGATCATTAAGCGCAAACGCGTTGTTCGCGTGATCTGTTCTTCAGACGCACGTCATAAGCAGCGTCAAGGCTGATCTGGTTAATTAAGAGGAAATCTCATGGCACGTATCGCTGGGGTAAACATCCCAAATCATCAACATACTGTTATCGGTTTAACAGCTATTTTTGGCATTGGCACAACTCGTGCTAACAAAATTTGTCAAACCACAGGTGTTGCAATCAATAAAAAAGTTAAAGATCTTACTGACGCTGACTTGGAAAAGTTACGTGATGAAGTAGGTAAGTTCATCACTGAAGGTGACCTTCGTCGTGAAGTAACTATGAGCATCAAGCGTTTGATGGACTTAGGTTGCTACCGTGGCGTACGTCATCGTAAGGGCTTGCCTGTACGTGGTCAACGTACTAAGACAAACGCTCGTACCCGTAAGGGCCCGCGTAAGTCTGGCGTGCAACTGAAGAAATAATCAAGAAAGTTTATTGACATGGCAAAACAACAATCCGCTTCCGCCGCTTCACAGCGCGCTCGTAAGAAGGTTAAAAAGAACGTTGCTGACGGTATTGCACACGTTCATGCTTCTTTTAATAACACCATCATTACGATCACTGATCGTCAAGGAAATGCGCTTTCATGGGCAACTTCTGGCGGCCAGGGTTTCAAGGGCTCACGTAAATCAACACCTTTTGCTGCTCAGGTAGCTGCAGAAGTTGCTGGTAAAGCAGCTGTTGAATGCGGCATCAAGAACTTGGAAGTTCAAATCAAAGGCCCAGGCCCAGGTCGTGAATCAGCAGTTCGTGCACTGAACTCATTAGGTATCAAGATCACTGAGATTCAAGACGTAACTCCAGTTCCACATAATGGTTGCCGTCCTCCTAAGCGTCGTCGTATTTAAGCTTGGAAGTTGGCAGTACAACAGTTTCAGTAGTTTTTTATTAAAGCCCACTGTTCGCCTGTTTTAAAAGGCGAACTCACCGTCGGTCGTAAGACTGCGGCAAAGAAAGGAAAGCATCGTGGCACGTTACTTAGGGCCTAAGGCCAAATTAGCACGTCGGGAAGGTACCGACTTATTTTTAAAGAGCGCTCGTCGCGCCCTGTCAGACAAGTGCAAGTTAGATACTAAGCCTGGTCAACATGGCCGTACATCTGGCTCAAGAACATCTGATTACGGTAATCAATTGCGTGAAAAGCAAAAGGTTAAGCGTATCTACGGCGTGTTAGAGCGTCAATTCCGTCGTTACTTCGCAGAAGCAGAGCGTCGTAAGGGCAACACTGGCGAAACATTGCTCCAGTTGCTTGAGTCACGTTTAGACAATGTGGTTTATCGCATGGGTTTTGGTTCAACACGCGCTGAAGCACGTCAGTTGGTTTCTCACTGTGCAATTTTGCTCAATGGTAGCCCTGTTAATATTCCATCAATTCAGGTTAAGCCTGGTGATGTAGTTGCGATTCGTGAAAAAGCGAAGAAGCAAGCGCGTATTGCAGAATCACTCAATTTGGTTGGACAAATGGCAGCTGTTACTTGGGTTTCAGTTGACGCAACTAAGCTCGAGGGAACATTTAAGCAAGTGCCTGACCGTGAAGATATTAGCGGTGAAATTAATGAAAGTTTGATCGTCGAATTGTATTCACGCTAATTAGGCACTCTCAAGGAAAAAATATGCAAACAAATTTGCTCAAGCCAAAGATTATTTCTGTTGAAGCGCTTACCGCCAACCAAGCTAAGGTTGTTATGGAGCCGTTCGAGCGTGGCTATGGCCACACACTCGGAAATGCATTACGTCGCGTACTCTTGTCCTCGATGGTTGGTTATGCGCCAACTGAAGTAGCTATTGCTGGTGTTGTTCATGAGTACTCCACATTGGATGGAGTTCAAGAGGACGTAGTAAACCTCTTGTTGAACCTCAAAGGTATCGTATTTAAATTGCAGTCACGTGATGAAGTTACTATCAATTTGCGTAAAGAAGGCCCAGGCGTTGTTACAGCAAAAGATATCGACTTGCCACATGATGTAGAAATCATGAACCCTGATCATGTGATCGCTCACTTGTCAGCTGGTGGTAAGTTGGACATGCAGATCAAGGTTGAAAAAGGCCGTGGTTATGTACCTGGTAACGTTCGTCAGTACAGCGACGAAGCTACTAAGATCATTGGTCGTATTGTGTTGGATGCCTCATTCAGCCCAGTAAGTCGTGTTAGCTATGCTGTTGAGTCTGCTCGTGTTGAGCAACGTACCGACCTCGATCGTTTAGTAATGACGATTGAAACTAACGGTGTGTTGTCTCCTGAAGAAGCAATTCGTCAAGCAGCTAGCATCTTGGTTGATCAATTAGTTGTATTCGCGGCTCTTGAGAGCAGCGAAGTTTCTGGTGATTTAGCACCAAGCCGCTCATCAATGGTTGATCCAATGTTGATGCGTCCGGTTGATGATCTCGAGCTCACAGTTCGCTCTGCAAACTGCTTGAAGGCTGAGAACATTTACTACATCGGTGACTTGATTCAACGTACTGAGAATGAATTGTTGAAGACGCCTAATCTGGGTCGCAAATCTTTGAATGAAATCAAAGATGTATTGGCTGCTCGTGGCTTAAGTCTTGGCATGAAACTCGAAAGTTGGCCTCCAGCTAACCTCGAGAAATAATTAGAAAGGAAGCATCATGCGTCACGGAAACGGCTTACGCAAACTAAACAGAACATCATCACATCGCCTAGCGATGCTGCGCAACATGTCCAATTCACTTTTGGAGCACGAAGTCATTAAAACGACTTTGCCAAAAGCAAAAGAATTGCGCATGGTTGTTGAGCCCTTGATTACCTTAGGTAAAAAAGACAACTTAGCAAACCGTCGCTTAGCATTCAATCGCACACGTGATCGCGATATCGTAGCTAAACTCTTCACAGAGCTCGGCCCACGTTACGCAACACGTCCAGGTGGCTACCTTCGTATTTTGAAGTTTGGCTTCCGTCATGGCGACAATGCACCAATGGCTTTGGTTGAGTTGGTAGATCGCCCAGAAGTTGAAGAAACAGCAGTAACTGAAGAGGCTTAAGTCTCGGTGTTGCGGTAAAAAGCCAGGCTTCGGTCTGGCTTTTTTCATTTATCCGGTTATAAATACAGAATGTTTGAAAACTCTCCAGCTAATTCCAGTAAGCTTTTGGTAGTGCTTACGAGTCTTCCCAATCTGGAGGCTGCCACAGCTTTGGCAAGAGCCTTGGTGGAGAGAAAATTCGCTGCTTGTGTGCAGCTTACAAACGGCATTCAATCGATTTATCGCTGGGAGGGTAAAGTTTGCGAGGAGCATGAAGTATTGCTTGCGGCAAAAACGACTGAGTCAAAGTGGCCTGAGATTTCAGCCTTTATTCAAAGCGCGCATCCTTATGACTTACCAGAAATATTGGCCTTTTCCCCGGAGCAATATGAAAAGCAATACGGCAAGTGGGTACAGTCTGAGGTAAATTCGAAGTCATGAGAATGCATTCCTTTGTAGCAAAGGTCTTTGCCCTATTTTTATTCCTGTCCGCGCAAGTTTTTGCTGCGCCGGATTTCTTGCCCCCAGAGAAAGCGTTCCGAGTGGAGGCTACTTGGTTGGAAAATTCCAATCAAGTGGAGCTGGAATTTTTGCCTGCTAAAGGCTATTACATCTATCAAGAATCTTTAAAGTTTCAAGCGGGCACGCAGGCCGAGAAGCTAATCAATATAAGGCCTTCATTGCCAACGGGTGTGGTGAAGTTTGATGAGACTTTTCAGAAAAAACTGCAAGTTTATAAAGAACCCTTCCTAGTACTTTTAGATATAAAGCCTGCCGATGGCAAGCCGATCCATGCAGCTGTAACACTGCAAGGTTGCGCGGAGGCAGGCATTTGCTATCCACCTATGACCCTGAAATTTTTACTCGCCGGTCCCGGGGTTAAGGTTGCTCCGATTCCAGATGCTTTAGATAGTATGCCTTTGTCTAACACCCAGGCTAGTGGCGAATTCCGCTTGGCTGATTTATGGCGTGAGCGTGATGACGTCAATGCTATTGCTCGCTTTTTAGAAAGCACTTCAACTGCTTATTTATTGCTAGCTTTCTTTGTATTGGGGCTTGCGCTCGCTTTTACACCCTGCATCCTTCCCATGTTGCCTATTTTGTCGAGCGTTATCTTTGGCACTCAAGACGGTAAGGCTGTAACCAAGGGGCGTGCCAGCATCTTAGCGCTGGCCTATGTTTTTGGTATGGCATTGGTATACGCCTTGGCAGGAGTGCTTATGGCAGCCCTTGGTGGGAGCGTACAGCGGGCTTTGCAGAGTCCCTTCGCATTAGCTGCTTTTGCCCTATTACTTTTAGCCCTTTCAGGCAGTTTATTTGGCTTATATGACCTTCGGTTGCCGCAATCATGGCATCACCATGTAGATCGGTTGGCAGGGCGTCAAAAGGGCGGCAATGTGTTTGGCGCTTTTGCTTTGGGGGGTATTTCTACTTTAGTGGCCAGCCCCTGTATTACTGCGCCCCTAGCGGGCGTTTTGGCCTTTATTGCGCAAACCGGCTCTATGAGCCTAGGCGCAGGACTCCTTTTTGTAATGGCCCTAGGAATGGGTTTGCCACTATTTTTTATTGCGATTGAGGCCCGTATTCTGATTCCATCCACGGGTATTTGGATGGTTTATTTGCAGCGTACCTTGGGAGTTCTTCTGGTCGCCACGGCAGTATGGATTGCCTCGCCATTGATCCAGAAAAATGATCTTGCGGGAACCACAAAAACAGTCAATGGCCAGAGTATTCATCAAGTAGGTGATTTATCTTTTGTGGTGATTCATTCGCCTGCGGAGTTGGATGCGCAATTAAGCAAAGCCAAAGAGGGGAAGAAAGTGGTCCTCCTAGATTTTTATGCGGACTGGTGTATTAGCTGTAAGGAGATGGAAGTAAGTACCTTTTCAAATCCAGAAGTAAGTAAAGAGCTAAAACAGTTTGTCTTATTGCAAGCGGACGTTACTGCAAACAGCCCTGAGAACCAGGCATTACTGAAGCGCTTCGGTTTATTTGGTCCCCCAGGAATTCTGATCTTTAATCAAAATTCAGAAGAGCTAAAAGATCAACGTGTGATTGGCTACATGCCACCCCAGCGTTTTATTGAACGATTAAAACAGGCAGCAAGCACTCAATAAAAATCAAATTTGTTTTTTATTGAGTGCTGCGTTTGTTTTAAGTAGGCGTGCTGCTTCGAGTGCAAAGTATGTCAGAACCCCATCAGCGCCTGCGCGCTTAAATGCGAGCAATGATTCCATCATGACAGCATCATGATCTAGCCAGCCATTCTGTGCCGCAGCTTTAAGCATCGCATATTCACCGCTTACTTGATAGGCATAGGTGGGGTAGTCAAACTCTTTACGGACGCGACGGACGATATCCAAATAAGGCATACCAGGCTTCACCATGACCATATCTGCACCTTCGCTGATATCAAGAGCCACCTCCCGCAAAGCCTCGTCGCTATTGGCGCAATCCATTTGATATGTTTTTTTATCGGCCTTACCTAGGTTTTTTGCAGAACCAACTGCATCTCTAAAGGGGCCATAAAAGGCAGAGGCATATTTAGCTGAGTAAGCCATGATTCGGGTGTGAATTAAATTCTTTTGCTCGAGCGCTTCACGAATTTTTCCGATGCGCCCATCCATCATGTCTGATGGTGCAACAATATCAACACCAGCTTCTGCTTGTGTGAGCGCTTGCTGAACTAAGATCGCGGTTGTTTCATCATTCAGAATACGACCTTGCTCATCGAGCACGCCATCTTGACCATGGCTTGTATATGGATCAAGTGCTACATCAGTCATGATGCCTAAATTGGGGAAACGTTTTTTGAGTTCGCGAACAGCCGTAGGAATAAGCCCTTTTGGATTAAAGGCCTCCTTGCCATCGGGCGTTTTTAATCCGCTATCGATTACTGGAAAAAGCGCAAGTACCGGAATGCCTAAATCTACACATTCTTGAGCAACCGGCATGAGTAGGTCTAATGAAAGGCGGTTAACACCAGGCATAGAGGCAACTGCTTCGGATTTGCCTTGACCTTCAAGTAGAAAGACGGGGTAGATTAAATCATTGGCCGAAACATTGTTCTCTTGCATGAGGCGACGTGACCAATCATCACGACGCATGCGGCGAGGACGATGTCCAGGAAAATTAAGCAATGAGTTAGCTGGTGATTTCATCTTCATGAGTTTCTGCTTCAAATAACCATTTAATAATTAAATTATCTGCCTCTTCTAGGCCAATCCGTTTGGTGCTTGAAAATAATTGTGCCGTAAGTTGCTTAGAGTCACCTGTTCCATCCGGTAGGGCTGGGTCATACTGCTGCAGTCGCTTAGTGACCGCCTCAAGAGCATGCTTACACTCGCTTTTATTCAATTTGTCGCACTTACTCAGCAAAACATGAATTGGTTTGCCGGTAGGTACAAACCATTGAATCATTTGCTCATCCAGGTCGGTTATTCCGCGTCTAGAGTCCACAATCAGGATCATGCCTACTAACTGCTCCCGCTCTTGTAGATAGTCACTTAGAAGGGCATTCCAGTGGTATTTGGTCTCGTGATTGACTGCTGCATAACCATAGCCTGGTAAGTCAACCAAATAAGCCAGCAGGTCATCTTTTGCAAAAACACCGAAATAGTTGATATGTTGGGTGCGTCCAGGCGTTTTACTGGCAAAAGCTAGCCTTTTTTGGTTGCAAAGGATGTTAAGGGCGCTAGATTTGCCCGCATTTGAGCGGCCGGCGAAGGCCACCTCTCGCAGCGGGGTGGCAGGCAGACAATGGGTGTCATTGACTGTAGTGGCGAATCGGGCTTGAAAGAGTTTAGACATGTCCAGAAGCTATTGTAAAATCACGCAAAATCATGAAATATCTCATGGTGTTGGGTAAAAGGTTGTAAATGCAGGGCCCAAACACTTTTAGGAATTTTTGCCAAGGTAAACATAATGCGTCAAACCTCTCAAATCTCCAAATTAACTGGCTTACGGGCTGGTTTTGCGGTTCTCTCCATTTTCGCTCTGATCTGCGTATCTGGTGCAGCTTTTGCTGCCGATGCTGCTCCTATGGCAGCCGCTCCAGAAGCTAAAGCAGAAGTTCCAGGTAAACCTAAGGTTGATCCGGCCGCGGGTGAAGCACTGTATTCAAATGGTGATGCAACTCGTGGCGTAACCGCCTGTATCACTTGCCATGGCCCTAAAGGTCAAAGTGCGATTGGTACATGGCCAAAGCTTTCCGCACAGCATGCTGCATACCTCACAAAGCAGTTGAAAAACTTTAAAGAAGGCACTCGCGCAAATCCAATCATGATGGGTATGGCCGCCACTCTGACTCAAGAAGATATGCAAAATATCTCCGCTTTTTTATCTAAGCAGCCAATCTCCCAGGGTGTTGCTCAAGATAAAGAAACAATCGCATTAGGCCAAAGTATTTATCGTGGCGGTATTGCAGCAAAAGGCGTTCCAGCTTGTGCTGCCTGCCACAGCCCAACAGGCGCTGGTATTCCTGCTCAGTACCCGCTCCTAGGTGGTCAATGGGCTGAATACAGTAATGCCCAGTTGCTAGCGTTCCGTGAAGGCGTGCGCACCAACAGTAGTCAAATGACAACGATTGCTTCAAAGCTTTCGGATAAAGAAATGAAAGCGGTGGCCGATTACATCGCAGGTTTGCATTAATAAGCTAAAGCATTAAAACAAAAAACCCCGCTACTTCAGCGGGGTTTTTTATTGTCTAAAACTTTTACGGATTATTAATTTGGCAAAACTGTTTCCGATGAAAACAACTCAGAAGTTTTTTCACGGGCACGAATCACGTAAGCATTTTTTCCGTCAACCATAATCTCTGCAGGTTTAGGGCGTGTGTTGTAGTTGGACGCCATTACAAAACCATAAGCGCCAGCAGACAGAATAGCCAGAAGGTCACCCTCTTCTACTGCAAGAGGGCGATCTCTTCCCAGCCAGTCGCCAGATTCGCAAACAGGACCAACGATGTCATAGGTCAATGCTTTTGCTGCCTTCTTTTGTACGGGAACTATTCCATGATGTGCTTCATATAGGGCGGGGCGCATCAGTTCGGTCATAGCGGCATCAACAATGCAGAAGTTCTTTTCGGCGCCAGGCTTTAAATACTCCACGGTGGTTAGTAGCACGCCAGCATTGCCTACTAATGACCTGCCTGGCTCAAGCACAACGTCAAGGTGACCAAAACCACGCTCAGCCACTCGATTCAATAAGGTATTCGTAAAGTCAGTAATGTCTGGCGGAGTTTCATCGCTATAAGAAATGCCAAGACCACCACCGAGATCAAGATGGTGAATCACAATACCTTCTTTTTTCAGTTGCGCGACAAGATCTAAGACTTTATCCAGGGCATCTAAATAGGGGGCGGTAGTGGTGATCTGTGAACCAATATGACAATCAATTCCAACTACATCTATTTGAGAAAGTTGTGATGCTTCAAGATAGGTTTTTAAAATCTCGTGATAGGCGATGCCAAATTTATTGCCCTTAAGTCCAGTAGAAATATAGGGATGGGTTTGTGCATCTACATCAGGATTAACACGCAAAGAAATTGGGGCGCGGCAGTTGAGTTCAGTGGCTACGCGATTAATTTTGTGCAGTTCAGCAATCGATTCTACGTTGATGCATTTGACGCCAGCCTTGAGGGCAGTGGCGATCTCGGCGGCAGATTTACCTACGCCGGCAAATACCAAGCTCTTTGGATCTGCGCCAATTGCTAATGCACGAGCTAACTCACCGCCACTCACTAAATCAAATCCAGCACCCAGTTTTTTAAAGCAATCAATTACCGCTAAATTGCTATTGGCTTTCATGGCGTAGTGTACGCGAGCACGACGCTTACCGTTGCTATCAACGCATGCCTTGTCGTAGGCTTGGTAGGCTTCAGTCAATGCTTTTTTGCTATAGATATATAGCGGTGTACCAAATTCTTTTGCTAAATCTGCAAGTGGAATTTCTTCGGCATACCAATTGCCATCGCGTTCAGTAAACCCAGATAACTTAGGAAGGGGGATTGCTTTGCTTGTCATTACTTGGCCGATGAAGAGTTGCTTGGGCTAGCGGAGGTTTGAGGAGGGTATAGCTTGCCTTTGGGTTCTGGCTCTGAAGGAGCAGGCGGAACTGGCGGCACATTTGGCATATATAGAGGCCCCCTTACCCCACACCCAAAAAGGGATATTAGAAGGCTAAAGCAGAGGGTTCTATTAAGAATCGCTATCATGAATGTCTCTAAAACGAATGATTGAATATAGCATGCAGGACTCCGGTATGAATCCAAATAATCCAGGCGTAGAAACCATTGATGACAAGCAGTTTTATCAGCTAGGAAGCAATTTATTGCAATCTATAGAGGTGGCATTGGAGGCTGCTGATGATGCGTTGGATCTCGACTTGGATATCGAGCGCCAGGGTGGGAATGTGATCAATATTCGTTTTAAGGATAAAAGTGTCATTGTGATCAATACCCAACCACCTTTGCATGAGATTTGGGTTGCTGCCAAATCCGGCGGTTATCACTATCGTTGGGCTGGCACGATGGCACAACCCTTGTGGCTAGATACCAAAACGGGGAGAGAGCTATTGAACGATTTGACTGAGTTTGCGAGCGCTCAAGCTGGTCAAGCAATCAATATGAGCTTGATTTAAGCTGCGCCAGTAGCACTTAGAGTTTCAATCACTTGCGCATCCGCTACGCTTTTAATCTGGGCTTTACCAATTTTTTCTAAAACGACGTAACGGATTTGCCCACCCTCAGTTTTTTTATCAACTTGCATGAGCTCCATATAGCGCCCCGCACCAAACTTTGGCGGTGTAATGGGTAAATTCATAGATTGGATAATTTTAGTGAGGCGCTGAACATCAGCGTCGCTAATGTAATTGAGTCGACGCGATAGATCCGCTCCCATCACCATGCCGCATCCAACAGCTTCACCATGTAACCATTCTCCGTAGCCCATACCCGCTTCAATTGCGTGACCAAAGGTATGACCAAAATTGAGAGTTGCACGGATACCGCCCTCTCTTTCATCGGCAGAAACCACTGCCGATTTAATTTCACAGGAACGTAAAACGGCATGCCCCATTGCTTCTGTGTCGCAGGTAAGTAGTGGTGCTGCATTGGATTCAATCCAATCTAAGAATTGGGCATCGGCAATAGCGCCATGCTTTACAACTTCAGCAAGACCGGCAGACAGCTCTCTCGGAGGTAGAGTCTTTAAAGTATTTAGATCGGCAATCACAGCGGCCGGCTGATGAAAGGCACCAATCATATTTTTACCTAGCGGATGATTGATACCAGTCTTGCCCCCAACGGAAGAGTCCACCTGAGCAAGCAAGGTAGTGGGAACTTGGATAAAGCGAATGCCGCGCATAAAGCTAGCGGCAGCAAATCCAGTCATATCGCCTATTACGCCACCACCCAAAGCAACCAACATGGTATGGCGATCAGCGCCAAATTTTAAAAGGTCATCAAAAATCAACTGCAGATTTTTCCAGTCTTTATATGACTCGCCATCAGGTAGAACAATTGTTCTAACAGGCTTCCCAAAAGTGCTGAGCGTTTCAGTCAGGCGCTCGGCATAGAGAGGAGCAACCGTAGTGTTACTTACGATGTAAATAGAAGTTGCTTTTTCGCAGGCCTTAAATAAGCTTGCTTGATCAATCAGATCTTTGCCAATATAAATTGGGTAACTGCGATTGCCAAGATCAACTTCAAGTGTTTTCATCATAGTGCCAATGTATTTAAGCGGAAAGTTCAAGCTGCATGATTAAGGTGTTGACTAGTTGATTAACACTGGGCTTGCCAGTCTCAATCACATGGTCAGCGATTTGACGATACAAAGGATCGCGAACGGCATATAAGTTTTCTAAAATCTTTTTGGCATCCCCATTTTTTAATAAGGGGCGACCCTCGCCACCTTTGGTGCGATGCCAAAGTTCAATTGGGTTTGCGTGAAGATAAATCACGGTGCCACCTTCACTTAATGCCTGCCGATTTTCTGGTGAGAGAACAGCGCCACCGCCGGTTGCCAAAATAATATCTTGCTCGGCAGTAATTTCACGGATGGCTTGCGCTTCTCTTTTGCGAAATCCTTCCTCGCCTTCCATTTCAAAGATGACCGGGATTTTTACGCCACAGCGCTCTTCAATGACATGGTCGGCATCAAGAAAGCGACGACCTAATTTTTTTGCCAAGACTTTACCGACGGTCGACTTCCCAGCGCCCATGAGGCCGATTAGAAAGATATTGTTTGTCGAGGAGTTCACCCTCCGATTTTATTAGGGTTTGTCGAGAACGGTCGGAGTTAAAAAGACAAGTAGCTCGGTTTTATCTTGTAATTTAGATTTATGGCGAAAAAAATGACCAATGAGGGGTATATCGCCTAAGAGTGGGATTTTGACTTCGTCTTCCCGTTCGGTAGTTTGGAAAATGCCGCCAATGATGGCTGTCCCGCCATTTTCAACGGTGACCTCTGAGCTCAGGCTTTTGGTGTCAATGGTATATCCCTGTTCTGTTTTCATGCCTACAGTGTCCTTATTAATGCCCACTAGCATTGATATCTTTCCGTCTGGATGGATTTTTGGCAAAACCTCTAGACGAAGGTTTGCCTTTCTAAATTGCAACTTGCTGCCATTTTGATTCGAGGTTTGATAGGGCAGTTCTGTGCCTTGCTCAATGGTTGCCTTTACTTGGTCGCCAGTCATGATGCGAGGGTTGGAAAGAATCTTTCCCTGACCTTCAGATTCAAGCGCAGATAGTTCTGCCTGCAGAATACGGCTCCCATTTCTGGAGACTAAGGTTGCGGCCATGGTTGCTGGATTAAAACCACTCAAACCAGCGCCACCCAGATCCATGCTGCCAATCAATTTTTGATCTGTTTTATCTCCGACACCATTAGCTTGATATCCCAGCTTAACCCCTAGCTCACGGGCAAAGCGTTCATCAGCCTCAACTATTCGAGCTTCTATGAGGATTTGCCTTGGACTATTAATGTGGTCTCCACCAAAAGGAAGGGCGGCGTCTTCACGCCGGAACTTCTGAAAGGCTTGGATTTCTGCGTGAGGCCCAATCCAGTAGATTTCTCCGTTGCGCACCAGTCGTAAGCCGCGGCTCGCCAGAATGGAGTGAAGGGCTGTTTGCCAGGGTGTATTTCTAAGGTCTATAGAGATCTTCCCCTTAATGGATTCGCTTAATAAGAAATTGGTATTACCCAATTTCGCCATAGTTTCTAAAAGTTCAGTTAATTCAATATCGGTAAATTGCAGGCTAATAGGGGTCATGAAATGATTTTGTGAAGGCGTATTACTCATTGCTGTATTGCTGGATAAAAGCATCAATACAGCTAACCAACAGGTGAGCAGTTTGAAGTATTTCTGGGGGTTATTTAGGCTGAGCTTCATTCGCTTTTTGAAGCCCTCAGAACCACAGATTTGCCTTGGGGATGCATTAGGGTCACTAGTGATTTTTCGATAGAACTTAGGCGCCATTCCCCTAAAACCTGCGCCCCCTTCTCAAAGGCAAGATGGCTTTTCCCTGTATGAAAATAGGCTTGCTGGGCATTGCCTATTTGGGATGCGCCAAGGTAGCGCCAGCGGTGTAGCTCCGACTCATGGGTTGGTGCTTGCGGCCTGTTCGGGGCTCTTGTTTCAGTCTTTCTTTCATTTAAAGAGTGAATACTTACTTCTATTTCATCAATTGCTAGATATAGCTCATCCTGATTTTGGTTAATTTGATCGCGCGTCAATAGTATCTCTTTTTTCAATTCCGAAAGCTGTTGTTGGGATGCCTCCAAAGCATCTTGGGATTGCTTATTCAGTGAGGTGTAGGCCACAAAAAATCCCATAATTGCTGCCAGCAAGACGCCAATCAAGGCGATTGGAAGTGCAATTCCTTGGAGTGAATTGCGGATCTGAATAGGATTTAAGGACTCCGTAAAGGGATTGCTTTTGCCTTCGCTTGGAGCTCTATGGGGTGCGCCTTGTTGGGGAGGGGGCTTGCGTATTCCATGGGGGTCGGGGATGGCTGGATCATCGCCGAGATCACTCAGAATTTCATCAAAAGATTGGCTGGAAATATGGCGCGCAGGCATTCCCATATTCTTCTGTTTTGGGTGCTGAAAATCCATCAGCCTAGATTGAACCCACCGTCAGAAATTAGATCTTGTCTATGGGCCGGACGGGGATTTTGGAGCTTTTAAGGAATTTGCCTAAGCGCCCTATAATTTGGACATATGGCCTTACCTCCAAAAGACAAGCCGCCGCTGAATCAGCGCCCCATTCGTCCATCCGATAGACGCCCTCGGAATTCACGAGTTGAGCCTGGCTTGCCAAGAAATTCATTAGGAAGTCCTCTAATAAAGGCTTTACTCATTGTTGCCGCTGTAGGCGCGATAGCGCTATCACTGCTCCTTGGTTATGCTTTTTTAATTGCCAAGCCGAATTTGCCAAAAATTTCCGCTTTAACTGATTACAACCCAAAAACACCTCTGCGGATTTACACCGCCGACAAGGTATTGATTGGTGAGTTTGGTGAAGAGCGTCGCAAAGTCATCCCGCTAAATCAAATTCCGATGGCAATGCGAAACGCCGTTATTGCTACAGAGGACGATCGTTTCTATTCCCATGGCGGGGTTGACTACGTTGGGGTTCTTAGAGCGGGGGTTGCCAATCTCCGCGGACATTTGGCTCAGGGCGCTTCAACCATCACAATGCAGGTGGCAAGAAATTTCTTCTTAAGTAACGAGAAGACATTTAGCCGCAAGATTTACGAAATTCTTTTGGCGTGGGAGATTGAATCTCAACTGACTAAAGACAAGATTTTAGAAATTTATATGAACCAAATTTTCTTGGGTCAAAGAGCTTTTGGTTTCTCAAGCGCAGCGCAAATTTACTTTGGCATTGAATTGAAGGACATCAGCATTGCTCAAGCCGCAATGCTGGCTGGACTGCCTAAGGCGCCTTCGGCTTATAACCCAGTGACTAACTACCGCCGCGCCAAGATTCGTCAAGAGTACATTCTTCAGCGCATGCGCGATCTGGGTTACATCACGCCAGAGGAATACCAAAAAGCGATGATTGAAGAATTGCATATTCGCGGCTTGGGCAATGAGTTCGCGGTTCGCGCTGACTTCCCCGCTGAAATGGTTCGTCAATTACTTTTCACGCAGTATGGCGAGGCAATCTATTCACAAGGGATCGAAGTCTATACGACCATCTTGAAGGCCGATCAAGATGCCGCTTACAAAGCAGTGCGACGTGGAATTTTTGAATACGATTTACGGCATGCTTATCGTGGCCCAGAGGGTTTTATCGATCTTCCTGAAGACTCTGTGAAACGCCAGCGCGCGATTGACGAGGCATTACTTGCTTACCCGCAGTTAGATGATTTGCAGTCTGGTGTCGTGCTCGATGTGAAGCCAAAAGAAATGCAAGTCATGATTTCGACTGGTGACACCATCACTATTAAAGGTGAAGGCATGAAGTTGGCGGCTGCCTCTATTACTGATAGTACTCAGCCCAAAAAACGCTTACGCCCAGGCGCTATAGTTCGTTTGTTATCGGATGGGGGAGTCTGGAAGTTGGCTCAACTCCCGCAAGTTGAAGCTGCTTTTGTCTCCATGAATGCAGAGACCGGTGCAATTTTGTCCTTAGTAGGCGGCTTTGATTTCCGTCGTAATCAATTCAATCACGTGACGCAAGCATTACGTCAGCCCGGTTCCTCATTTAAGCCTTTTATCTATGCTGCCGCCATTGAAAAAGGCTTTACCCCAAGCACGATGGTGAACGATGCACCTTTATCCATTGGCGGTATGGAGACTGGTAGTCAGGCTTGGGAGCCAAAAAACTACGATGGTAAATACGACGGCATGATGCGCTTGCGCAATGCCTTGGCAAAATCAAAGAACTTAGTCTCGGTTCGCATTATTCGCGCCATCGGCCCTTCTTATGCGCAAGAATATATTCAGCGTTTTGGCTTTGAGCCAGAAAAGCACCCCCCTTACTTAACAATGGCTTTGGGCGCGGGTTCTGTAACGCCGTTGCAGATGGCCTCTGCTTATAGTGTGTTTGCCAATGGCGGTTATCGTGTAGATCCATTCTTGATTGACAAGATGGTGGACTCTAAAGGCACCGTCATGTTCGAAGCAAAGCCTACGCATGCGGGTGAAGATGCGCCTCGTGTATTGGATGCGCGCACTGCATTTGTGATGGATAGCATGCTGCAAGAAGTAACCAAGACGGGTACCGCAGCCTCTGCGCGTGGTAAGTTGGGGCGAAGTGACATTGCAGGTAAAACAGGCACAACGAATGATTCGCACGATGCGTGGTTTGCTGGCTATAACCCTAAAGTAGTTGCGATTGCATGGATTGGCTTTGATAAGCCTGCGAGTTTGGGCGATCGAGAGACTGGTGGCGGACTTGCTTTGCCAATGTGGATTTCTTATATGGCGACTGCATTAAAGGATAGCCCTCAGATCTCCCGCGAAGTGCCAAGCGGCGTAACGCAAGTTGATGGCGACTGGTTTATCCCGGACTTCTCTACTAACGGCGGTGTGCGCGAACTGCAATAGTTCGTTTTCAACATGGCACGGCAAGCGCGCACAGTAATACCAGGTCAAGCAATGCATGTGATGGTCCGTGGTAATAATCGTGAAAACATTTTCTTTGCTGATGAAGATCGTCGCACTTATTTAGAGTGGCTGCGTGAAGCTGCTAGGCAGTTTGGTTGTGCTGTGCATGCATTTGCTTTAATGCCTAACCATGTACATTTGCTCATGACTCCCCAAAGCGAAGATTCGCTTGCGAAAACAATGCAGTCTCTTGGCCGTCGTTATGCGCAATATTTCAATCAACAGCATCGTCGCTCGGGAACCATTTGGGAGGGGCGATATCGCTCATCTTTGATTGACCCGGATTATTTTTTACGCTGCCAGCGTTATATAGAGCTCAACCCGGTCAGGGCTGGATATGAATCCAATCCCCAAAGCTCTACATGGACGAGTTTTGCAACCCACATTGGTGGCAATGCAGAGCCTTGGTTGGTAGACCATCAGCATTTTTGGAAGTTGGGTAACACCCCTTTTGAGAGGCAGATGAGCTGGTCAAACTTTGTAAAAGAGGGTGCGCCTCACTGGGAAGACCGCCAAATCACAGAATCTCTATTGCGATCCAAGCCTTGGGTCAGTGATATTTATGCCAAAAAGCTCTTTAAAGATACTCCGGAGCTTGCATTAATTCGCCATCGTGGGCGCCCTAGAAAAATTCACTCTTTAAATTCAATCACTTAGTTGATTAATGCTTTCCCTATATTTCAAATAGGGTATTGAGTATTTCGACTCTGTCCCCATATATAGAATTCATATTGGTGCGACATCTAAATAAATGGGACAGAATCATTTTATTTCTATTGCATCGGTGTGGGTATTCACCTATATTGGATCCTCCAAAAGTAATTAGGCCTTTGTCGCCCCTCGGAAATACTATGACTACAAAATTAAATACAGATCTTCGCCCTATCGCTCAAGGTTTATATGACCCTAGAAATGAGCATGACGCTTGCGGCGTAGGATTCGTCGCACATATTAAAGGCAAGAAATCTCATGAGATCGTTTCTCAGGGTTTACAGATCCTTGAGAACTTAGATCACCGGGGAGCGGTTGGCGCTGATCCGTTAATGGGCGATGGCGCCGGTATCTTGATTCAGATCCCAGATACTTTGTATCGCGAAGAAATGGCAAAGCAAGGCGTGACTTTGCCACCATTAGGTGAGTATGGCGTTGGCATGATTTTCTTGCCGAAAGAGCATGCTTCCCGTTTGGCCTGCGAACAAGAGCTAGAGCGCACTGTGCGCTTAGAGGGGCAAGTTGTTTTGGGCTGGAGAGATGTTCCGGTAGATGTGAAATTGCCGATGTCTCCAACAGTACAAATGACAGAGCCATTTATCCGTCAAATTTTTATTGGTCGTGGCCGCGACATCATGACAACCGATGCGCTCGAGCGTAAGTTGTATGTGATTCGTAAAACAGCAAGTCATGCAATTCAAGATTTGCATTTGAAGCATGGCAAAGAATATTTCGTTGCATCAATGTCCGCTAGAACCATTGTTTACAAGGGTTTGCTGTTAGCGAATCAAGTCGGTGCTTATTACCAAGACTTGCAAGACAAGCGCACTGTATCCGCGCTTGCTTTAGTGCATCAACGTTTCTCCACTAATACTTTCCCCGCATGGGAATTAGCGCATCCATATCGCATGATTGCGCACAACGGTGAGATCAACACTGTTAAAGGTAACGTCAATTGGGTTAATGCACGTGAGGGCGCTATTAGCTCCCCAGTTCTTGGCGATGATTTGCAAAAACTCTGGCCGTTGATTTATCCAGGTCAGTCAGATACTGCGTGCTTTGATAACTGCTTAGAGTTGCTGGTGATGTCTGGCTACCCTTTAGCCCAGGCCATGATGATGATGATTCCTGAAGCATGGGAACAGCATGCGTTGATGGATGACAATCGTCGTGCCTTCTACGAATATCACGCAGCAATGATGGAGCCATGGGATGGACCTGCGGCGATGGCATTTACTGATGGTCGTCAAATTGGCGCAACCTTGGACCGAAATGGTTTGCGTCCAGCACGTTATTACGTAACCGACGATGACTTGGTCATCATGGGCTCTGAAGCGGGCGTATTGCCAATTCCTGAAAGTAAGATCGTTCAAAAATGGCGTTTGCAGCCAGGCAAGATGTTCATGATCGACATGGAGCAAGGTCGCATTATTGATGACGTTGAGCTCAAGAATGCCGTTTCTAAAGCCAAGCCATATAAGAGCTGGATCGACGCAGTTCGTGTGAAGTTGGATGAAGTTGATGCCAGCAAAGCAGATTTGATTGACGAGAAAACGACTATTCGTCCGGCAGCTAAATTATTAGACCGTCAACAGGCATTTGGTTATACGCAAGAGGACATCAAATTCTTGATGGCACCAATGGCCATGAATGGTGAAGAGGCTATTGGTTCAATGGGTAATGACAGTCCATTGGCTGTTCTGTCTAATAAGGACAAGCCTCTCTATAACTACTTCAAGCAATTATTTGCGCAGGTGACCAATCCTCCAATCGACTCGATTCGCGAGAATATGGTGATGTCTTTAGTTTCTTTCATTGGGCCAAAGCCTAATTTATTAGATACCAATAACATCAACCCTCCAATGCGTTTAGAAGTTAGTCAGCCCATTTTGGATTTTGATGACATCACCAAGATTCGCCACATTGGTCACTACACCAATGGCAAATTCCGCTCTTACGAATTGGATATTTGCTATCCAGCTTCATGGGGTAAAGCGGGCATTGAAGCTCGCTTGGCATCCTTGTGCGCTGAGGCTGCAGATGCCGTACGTTCTGGCTACAACATTTTGATCGTGAGCGATCGTCAGGTTGATGAGAAGCATGTCGCCATTCCGGCTTTGTTGGCAACATCTGCTATCCATCAGCATTTGGTGCAAAAAGGTTTGCGTACCAGCGTCGGCTTAGTGGTTGAAACTGGCAGCGCCCGTGAGACTCATCACTTTGCGCTCTTGGCTGGTTATGGCGCAGAAGCCATTCATCCATACCTCGCCATGGAAACTTTAGCGGAAATGGCTAAAGGATTGTCTGGAGATTTATCTGCTGAAAAAGCAGTGAAGAACTTTGTAAAAGCTGTAGGTAAGGGTCTGCAAAAGGTCATGTCCAAAATGGGCATCTCTACTTACATGTCCTACACCGGTTCACAGATTTTTGAAGCGATTGGTTTAAATCACGACATCATCGATCAATACTTCAAGGGTACTCCATCAAATGTTGGTGGTATCGGCGTATTTGAAGTGGCTGAAGAAGCTTTACGTATGCACACAGCTGCATTTGGTAACGATCCAGTTTTAACTAATATGCTCGATGCTGGTGGTGAATATGCTTTCCGTATTCGTGGTGAGAATCATATGTGGACTCCAGACACGATTGCGAAGTTGCAGCACTCCACTCGTATTGGTGCTGAGAAGGGCTATCAGACTTATAAAGAGTACGCCAACATCATTAACGATCAAACCAAGCGTCAAATGACTTTACGCGGTTTGTTTGAATTCAAGCTCGATCCAGCAAAAGCGATTCCATTGGATGAAGTGGAATCTGCAAAAGAAATCGTTAAACGTTTTGCAACGGGTGCGATGTCTTTGGGCTCGATTTCTACAGAGGCCCATGCCACTTTAGCAATCGCCATGAACCGTATTGGCGGTAAGTCTAATACTGGTGAGGGTGGCGAAGATCCAAATCGTTATGTGAACGAGCTCAAGGGCATTCCAATTAAGAAGGGCGAGACTTTAGCTAGCATCTTGGGTAGCGATGTGGTTGAAGCCAATATTCCATTGTTGGATGGCGACTCATTACGCTCCAAAATTAAGCAGGTTGCTTCTGGTCGTTTTGGTGTTACTACTGAGTACTTACGCTCTGCAGATCAGATTCAGATAAAAATGGCCCAAGGCGCTAAGCCTGGTGAAGGTGGTCAGTTGCCTGGTGGAAAAGTATCTGATTACATCGGTAAGTTACGTTTCTCTGTGCCGGGCGTTGGTTTGATTTCTCCCCCTCCGCACCATGATATTTATTCGATTGAGGATATTGCTCAATTGATTCATGACTTGAAGAATGTTAATCCAAAGGCTGACGTTTCTGTGAAGTTGGTATCTGAAGTCGGCGTTGGAACTATTGCTGCTGGTGTGGCAAAAGCTAAGGCAGACCACGTTGTGATCGCTGGTCATGATGGCGGTACTGGCGCATCTCCACTGTCTTCAATCAAGCACGCTGGCTCCCCATGGGAATTGGGCTTAGCTGAAACACAACAAACATTGGTTCTCAATGGTTTGCGCAGCCGTATTCGTGTTCAGGCTGATGGTCAGATGAAAACAGGCCGTGACGTAGTGATTGGCGCTTTGTTAGGTGCAGACGAGTTTGGTTTTGCGACAGCGCCATTGGTGGTTGAGGGTTGCATCATGATGCGTAAGTGTCATTTGAATACTTGTCCAGTTGGTGTTGCCACTCAAGACCCGGAATTGCGTAAAAAATTCTCAGGCAAGCCTGAGCATGTGGTGAACTTCTTTTTCTTTATTGCTGAAGAAGCTCGCGAGATCATGGCGCAGCTCGGTATTCGCAAGTTTGATGACTTAATTGGTCGTGTTGATTTGTTGGATACCCGTAAGGGCATTGAAAACTGGAAAGTGCACGGCTTGGATTTCAGCAAGATATTTGCTGAACCACAAGTAGCAAGCGAAGTTCCACGTTACCAAGTATTAACTCAAGATCACGGCCTAGCTAGTGCGCTTGATAACATCTTGATCGAGAAGAGTGAGCCTGCATTAGAGCGTGGCGAGAAGGTTTCCTTCATTGTTCCGGTGAAGAACGTGAACCGTACCGTAGGTGCGATGCTCTCTGGAGAAGTTGCTCAACGTTACGGTCACGCAGGCTTACCGGATGACACGATTCATATTCAATTGAATGGCACGGCTGGTCAAAGCTTTGCAGCCTTTTTAGCGCGTGGCATCACATTGGATTTAGTGGGTGATGGCAATGACTACGTTGGCAAAGGTTTATCAGGCGGACGTGTGATTGTTCGCGCTCCTCATGAGTTCCGTGGCGATACCGCTAAGAACATCATCGTTGGCAATACCGTTCTTTACGGCGCAATTGCTGGTGAAGCCTTCTTTAATGGTGTAGCTGGTGAGCGTTTCGCAGTCCGTAACTCTGGTGCTACAACAGTGGTTGAAGGCACTGGTGACCACGGTTGCGAGTACATGACTGGTGGAACAGTGGTTGTATTGGGCGCGACAGGCCGTAACTTTGCAGCAGGCATGAGCGGTGGCATTGCTTACGTTTACGACGAGGATGGATTGTTCGATAAGCGTTGCAATACCAGCATGGCAACACTAGAAAAAGTATTGCCTTCTGCTGAGCAGATTGCCAAGATGCCGAAGTCCGAATGGCATGCCCCTATCGATGTGAAAGATGGCGGTGAGCGTTTGACGGACGAGCAAATTTTGAAGGGCTTGATTGAACGTCATTTCCGTCACACTGGCTCTGAGCGAGCTAAGGCAATCTTGGCTGATTGGGAAAATACCCGCAGTCGCTTTGTGAAGGTTCTTCCAACTGAGTACAAGCGTGCTCTGGGTGAATTGTGGGAAAAGGCTCAGAACAAAACTGTTGCGGCATAAGCCACTTAATTAATAAAGACATTAAGAAAAGATACTAAGGATTCGATATGGGTAAGGTCACTGGATTTATGGAGTTTGAGCGCGTCGGTGAGACGTACGAAGCGCCGGTTAAACGCCTCCATCATTACAAAGAGTTTGTGGCGGCATTAACTGATGAAGAGGCGAAGATTCAAGGCGCACGTTGTATGGATTGCGGTATCCCGTTTTGTAATAACGGCTGCCCAGTTAATAACATCATTCCTGATTTCAATGACTTGGTATTTCAGAATGATTGGAAGAATGCATTAGATGTTTTGCAGTCAACCAATAACTTCCCAGAATTTACTGGTCGTATTTGCCCGGCTCCTTGTGAAGCTGCCTGTACTTTAGGGATCAATAGCACTGCAGTCGGTATCAAGTCTATTGAGCATGCCATTATTGATAAAGGCTGGGAAAGTGGTTGGGTTAAGCCTCAGCCACCTAAGACCAAGACAGGCAAGAAGGTGGCAGTTGTTGGTGGTGGACCTGCAGGTATGGCGGCTGCACAGCAATTGGCGCGCGTTGGTCATGACGTCACTGTATTTGAAAAGAATGATCGTGTTGGCGGCTTACTGCGTTACGGTATTCCTGATTTCAAAATGGAAAAGTGGTTAATTGATCGTCGTGTTGAGCAGATGCAAGCTGAAGGCGTTAAATTTGAGACCGGTGTTTTCGTTGGTAAACAGGCGATTGGTGCCGAAGTAAAAAATTACTCCAATAAGACAGTTTCTCCTGAGCAGTTGATGAAAGACTTTGATGCGGTAGTAATCACCGGTGGTGCAGAGCAGCCACGTGATTTACCGGTTCCAGGTCGTGAGTTGGCTGGCGTGCACTATGCGTTGGAATTCCTGATTCCGCAAAATAAAGAAAATGCTGGCGATTTCAAAAATGAAATTCGTGCAACTGATAAGCATGTAGTGGTTATTGGCGGTGGTGACACGGGTTCAGATTGCGTTGGAACATCAAATCGTCACGGCGCAACCAAGATTACTCAGTTTGAATTGCTCCCTCAGCCTCCAGAAGTTGAGAACACCCCTTTAGTTTGGCCATATTGGCCAACAAAATTACGTACATCCTCTTCGCATGAAGAAGGTTGTGATCGTGACTGGTCTGTTGGAACCAAGCGTTTTGAGGGCAAAAACGGCAAAGTTGAGAAATTGATTGGTGTTCGTCTGGAGTGGAAAGACGGCAAGATGGCAGAAGTACCAAACTCAGAATTCGAAATTAAGGCAGATTTAGTGCTCTTGGCCATGGGTTTTGTATCTCCAGTTCAGCAGGTATTGAATGCGTTTGGCGTTGAGAAAGATGCGCGCGGCAATGCAAAAGCAACTGTTGATGGTCAAAATGCCTATCAAACGAACGTCCCCAAGGTATTTGCTGCTGGTGACATGCGTCGCGGACAGTCTTTGGTAGTTTGGGCAATTCGTGAGGGTCGTCAGTGCGCCCAAGCAGTAGACCAGTATTTAATGGGGTCATCTGTTTTACCCCGATAATATCGGGGACATGAACAGTGACCAGCCAAACTCTTTGGATGTAAGCAAGCAAGCTGCAGGGGAAGTTGTCGTCTCTATTAAAGACGTCAACTTTTCCTATGCTCCAGGTGAGCGGCAGATCCTGTCTGGACTCAATATGGAGTTTCGACGTGGCCAGGTAGTGGCTGTCATGGGTAGTTCCGGCTGTGGCAAGACCACCATCCTTCGTTTGATCGGCGGGCAATTTAATGCTCAATCAGGTCAAGTTCTATTTGAGGGTCAAGACATTGGCAAGATGAATGGCGCCGAGTTGATGGCTGCCCGTCGTCGCATGGGAATGCTTTTTCAGTTCGGAGCATTGTTCACCGACCTGAGTGTTTTTGAAAATGTTGCCTTTCCTCTGCGCGAACATACAAATCTCAGTGAAGAGCTATTGCACTCCTTAGTGCTCATGAAATTGAATGCAGTTGGTTTGCGCGGCGCAAGAGACTTAATGCCTTCACAAATTTCTGGTGGCATGGCAAGGCGTGTTGCCCTCGCTAGAGCCATTGCTTTGGATCCACCCCTCATCATGTATGACGAGCCATTTGCTGGTCTGGATCCTATCTCTCTTGGCATTACAGCGCGCTTAATTCGTGATCTGAATAATGCCTTGGGAGCCACGAGTTTATTGGTGACGCACGATGTTGAAGAGACTTTTGCCATTGCTGATTACGTATATTTCATTGCGAATGGTCGCATTGGCGCAGAAGGCACCCCCGATGAGTTGAGTCGCTCAACCGATCCTTTTGTCAGACAATTTTTGGACGCAGCGCCAGATGGCCCTGTGCCTTTTCATTACCCAGGAAAAAGCTTGGAAGAAGATTTTGGAGCGATTGCCTCATGACTACACTTCTGAATCTGTTTGGTGATCTTGGCTTCTTTGCACGTCGCAACTTAAGTAGTCTAGGTTTGGCTGCTCGTATGTTTGCGGCAGTGATCGCACGCTCTGGATTCTTACTCAAAAGACCTCGTTTAGTGATTGATCAAATTTTATTTGTTGGCAATCATTCTTTTGTGATCATTGCAGTCTCAGGGTTATTTGTTGGATTTGTTTTAGGTTTGCAGGGTTACTACACCTTAAATCGTTATGGCTCAGAGCAAGCACTTGGCCTATTGGTTGCCCTCTCTTTAACTCGTGAGTTGGGTCCTGTCATTACCGCTTTATTGTTTGCCGGTAGGGCTGGCACTTCCTTAACTGCGGAGATTGGCCTCATGAAGGCTGGTGAACAATTAACTGCCATGGAAATGATGGCAGTCGATCCCTTAGGCCGCGTGATTGCACCACGACTTTGGGCGGGCATTATTTCTATGCCAATCTTGGCAACTATTTTTACTGCTGTCGGCGTTCTGGGGGGCTACCTAGTAGGCGTGCCTTTGATTGGGGTCGACTCAGGCGCCTTCTGGTCGCAGATGCAGGGCGGAGTTGATCTGTTTTCAGATATTGGTAATGGCTTAATTAAAAGCATGGTGTTTGGTGTAGCTGTCACCTTTATTGCCCTTTATCAGGGTTATGAATCTAAGCCTACACCTGAAGGTGTTTCGCAAGCCACTACTCGTACGGTGGTGATCTCTTCTTTATCGGTTTTAGCATTGGATTTCTTGTTAACCGCGATGATGTTCTCAAATTAGAAAGAATAAACTGAGGCTCTTATGAGAAAAAGTGCAATTGATGTCTGGGTAGGAATTTTTGTTGCCATTGGTTTGCTGGCTGCTCTATTTCTTGCGCTGAAGGTTGGCAATATGAATGCAGTGTCATTTGCGCCAACCTACAAAATTTCTGCGCGCTTTGATAATATCGGTGGCCTTAAGCCTCGTGCGCCAGTCAAAAGTGCTGGCGTAGTCGTTGGCAGAATCGCTAACATTTCTTTTGACGACAAAACCTATCAAGCAACGGTGGTGATGACCATTGAAGACTCATACAAGTTTCCAAAGGATTCATCCGCAAAGATTCTGACATCAGGTTTACTTGGTGAGCAGTATATTGGCTTAGAAGCGGGCGGTTCCGACGATATGTTGACCAATGGTGAAAAGATTGCGCAGACCCAATCAGCTATTGTTTTAGAAAATTTGATTAGCCAATTTCTCTATAACAAAGCTGCAGATAGCGGCCAAGAAAAGGGCGCAGCAAAATGATGTTGCTCTTTATGCGCAAAGCCAAGATGGCAATCTTGCTGGGTTTGATTGCCTCCCTCATTGGCTGCGCATCTATCCCTGCTGGCGCTGAGCGCTCCCCCCAAGATCCTTGGGAGCCGTTCAATCGCTCAGTCTTTGAATTTAACGAAGGCTTAGACGCTTATCTTTTAAAGCCGGTAGTTGCGGGTTATCGCTTTGTATTGCCTGAATTTGCGCGCGAAGGAGTTTATAACTTCTTTAGTAATTACAACGACATTTACACCGCCCTATTTAATTTGTTGCAAGGCAAGCCAGACTATGCCCTTAATGACTTCATGCGGGTGGTTGTCAATACAACTATGGGACTCGGTGGCCTTATCGATTTGGCGACGCCTGGCGGACTCGAAAAACATAAAGAAGACTGGGGTCAAACTTTGGGTGTTTGGGGTGTGCCTTCAGGCCCTTATGTAGTTCTTCCATTCTTTGGCCCAAGTAACGTACGCGATACTTTTGGCACGGTAGCAGACTTGGAGTCAGACTATTTATTTAGCTTTGTGAAGGATGTTGGTCTACGAAATAGTATTACTGGTTTACGTGTGGTCAATACTCGAAATACTTACTATGAAGCCGGCGATTTGTTGGATGGCGCTGCAATTGATAAGTACAGCTTTATGCGTGATGCATATATTCAAAGACGCGCCTATCAGATTAACGAGGGAAGAGACGACGAGGAGCCTCGAATGCCCCCTTACGAGAATGGATATGAGTAAGTCTGAGTAGCTTAATCAAATCTTATTGATACATAGATAACTAAATAGAACATATGAAAATCCACAGAATAATTTCTAAATTTTTAGCCGCAAGCGCGTTGTTAGTTTCTGGCGCCCTTTTCGCGCAGGTGCCCGATCAATCAACACCCCCAGATGTCTTAATTAAGATGGTGGTTACTGAAGTGATGGCAATGGTAAAGGCTGATCCCGATATCCAAAAAGGCAACATCCCTAAGGTTGTAGATTTAGTTGAGAAGAAAATTGTTCCGTATACCGACATGCGTCGCACTACAGAAATGGCGATGGGCCCTAATTGGAAAAAGGCAACTCCTGAGCAACAGACTCAATTGACTTCCGAGTTTAAGAATTTGCTCATTCGCACATACTCGGGGGCTTTGAGTCAGCTACGTGATCAAACTGTGCAATTCAAAGCTCTACGTGCCGCACCTGATGACAAAGAAGTGGTTGTTAAAACCGTAGTGCTTGGTCGTGGCGACCCAGTGCCTTTAGATTACCGCCTTGAGAAAACAGCCACTGGTTGGAAGGTCTATGACATGAACATCATGGGCGTTTGGTTGGTTGAGGCTTATCGCAATCAGTTTTCTAACCAAATTAGTCAAAACGGCATTGAAGGCTTGGTGAAGTTTTTGCAAGATCGCAATAAGCAATTAGCCACAGCTAAACCAGCCAATTAATTGATAAGCACAGACATCATGCCCTTTCTTTTGCCTAAAAAAGTAACGCAAGAAAATGCTGTGCAGTTGCAAAAAGAAGGCTTGTTAAATAGCCCAAACTTACGCTCGATTGATTGCTCCGAATTGAAATACTTTGATTCCACCGTACTCACCGTTTTATTGGCATGGCAAAAAAAGCTTATGGCTGATGGACAATCCATTTCAGTGGAGCATGCACCAGCAAAGCTCAAGGTTTTGGCAGGTGTTTATGGTGTTTCTATATTGCTGGGCTTGTAATGACGATGCATCCTGCAATTTCTATCCAAAATATATCCAAGCAATACGGAGCACTTCAGGCTTTAGATGATGTTTCATTGAGCATTGAGCCGGGGGAATTTTTCGGTTTGTTGGGTCCGAATGGTGCCGGCAAAACTACTTTGATTTCTATATTGGCTGGCCTGGTGAGGCCTAGCCATGGTCATGCGGCCATTATGAGTGCTGATGTTCAGAAGGGATTCCGCGAAGCACGCCGCATGCTGGGCGTAGTCCCACAAGAGCTAGTCTTTGACCCATTTTTTACTGTACGTGAGACTTTACGTTTTCAATCCGGTTATTTTGGAATTAAAAATAACGATGCGTGGATCGATGAGATCATGGCTAATCTTGATCTTACCTCCAAAGCGGAAAGCAATATGCGTTCGCTGTCTGGCGGCATGAAGCGTCGCGTGCTTGTGGCCCAGGCTTTAGTCCATAGACCCCCAGTCATTATTTTGGATGAACCTACTGCTGGCGTAGATGTTGAGTTACGTCAGTCACTATGGCAATTTATTAGTCGGTTGAATCAAGATGGTCATACGATTGTGCTGACTACTCATTACCTGGAAGAGGCAGAAGCTTTGTGTCAACGCATAGCTATGCTCAAACAAGGCAAGATTGTGGCGCTTGATACCACTGCTAATTTATTAAGTCGATACGGATCCGTTAAAAAAGATGGTGAAGGTAAAACAGACTTAGAAGAAGTCTTTGTCAACATTATGTCGGGGAGCGCACAATGAAGCATGGCCTCAATCGACCTACCCTAGAGTACGGCAGCGGTTTCCCAACTCTATTGTTTAAGGAAGTAAAGCGCTTTTATAAAGTGGCTTTTCAGACCGTAGCTGCGCCAGTACTGACAGCAGTGCTTTATCTCATGATCTTTGGCCATGTCCTTGAGGGTAGGGAAGTTTATGGACGCTTAAGTTACACAGCCTTCTTAATTCCTGGTCTTGTGATGATGAGTGTTTTGCAAAATGCTTTTGCAAATACTTCATCTTCTTTGATTCAATCTAAGGTCACTGGTAACTTAGTGTTTGTTTTGTTGGCTCCCCTAAGCCATTTCGAGTTTTACTCTGCTTATATTTTGGCTGCAGTATTTCGGGGAATTGTTGTGGGACTGGGCGTTCTATTAATTACCATCTGGTTCGCAACACCCACTTTGGAATATCCATTATGGATTTTGACGTTTGCTTTCTTGGGTGCGGCAATTTTGGGAAGTCTTGGCTTGATAGCGGGTATCTGGGCTGATAAATATGACCAGTTAGCCGCTTTTCAGAACTTCATCATCATGCCCGCAACGATGCTGTCAGGCGTCTTTTACTCCATTCATTCCTTACCGCCAGCGTGGCAAGCAGTGTCACATTTCAATCCGTTCTTTTACATGATTGATGGTTTCCGTTACGGCTTTTTTGGGATTTCGGATAACTCCCCTTGGAGCAGCTTAGTGATTGTCTTCTGCTTCTTTGTGGTTGTGTCAGTCATTGCTTTACGCCTATTACAAAACGGCTATAAGCTGCGTTATTAATTGTTGAAAACCCAAGTTTGATTAGGAAAAGAAATGCTACCCACCCCAGAACAGATTGAAGGCTATATCAAGCAAGGGCTAGCCTGCACCCACATTCAGGTTGAAGGCGATGGCCAGCACTTTTTTGCAACCATCGTGAGCCCTGAGTTTGAAGGTAAGCGTTTGGTGCAACGCCACCAATTGGTATACGGTGCAATGGGTGATCGCATGAAGGCGGAAGTCCATGCCTTATCAATCAAAGCATTTACACCTGAAGAATTTGCACAAAATTCAGCAGTATAAAAATTACATCATTACGCATTACAAATTAATAAATCAGCTTTTACTGGAATCGTTTCATGGATAAATTACGAATGGTTGGCGGCACTCCTCTCAATGGAGAGGTAGTCATTGCTGGCGCTAAAAATGCCGCATTGCCCATTCTGTGCGCTTGTCTATTGACTGATCAACCAGTTGTATTGCGCAATGTTCCTGATTTGCAAGATGTGCGTACTATGCTCAAGCTTTTGCAAGAAATTGGTGTAATGGTTGATTTTCCAAGTGCTGGTGATCGTAGTCACATGGTGTTGAATGCAGCGGTTATCAAAAGTTCAGAAGCGACTTATGAGATGGTGAAGACCATGCGCGCCTCTATCTTGGTGCTTGGCCCGCTTTTGGCCAGAATGCATAGCGCAAAGGTTTCATTGCCGGGTGGTTGCGCAATTGGCGCACGTCCAGTAGATCAGCACATCAAAGGCTTGAAGGCGATGGGCGCGAGTATCAAGATTAAGAGTGGCTACATTCAGGCGGAAACCAAGCCTCAGTCCGCTCGCTTGCAGGGCGCCTCTATCTTGACCGACATGATTACGGTGACCGGTACTGAGAATTTATTGATGGCTGCTACTTTGGCATCGGGTACAACCATCTTAGAAAATGCTGCACGCGAGCCTGAGGTTGGTGACTTGGCTGAATTGTTGGTCAAGATGGGTGCGAAGATTTCAGGCATTGGTAGTGATCGGCTAGTGATTGAGGGAGCAGAAAAACTTCATGGTGCTGAGCATTCGGTTATTCCGGATCGCATTGAAGCGGGCACATTCTTATGTGCAGTAGCTGCCACTGGTGGGGAAATTACAGTCAAGTACTGCCGTCCTGATACCTTGGATGCGGTAATCGTGAAATTGAAAGAGGTTGGTCTGCAAATGGAGATCGGCCCTGACTGGATCAAGGCATCCATGCAAGGTCGCCCTAAAGCAGTTAATTTTCGAACATCTGAATATCCTGCCTTCCCAACTGATATGCAGGCGCAACTGATGACGGTAAATGCCATTGCATCTGGCAACTCCACTATTACGGAGACGATTTTTGAGAATCGCTTTATGCACGTACAAGAGCTCAATCGTTTGGGTGCCGACATTGCTATTGAAGGAAATACGGCGATTGCTCAGGGAGTTGAAAGGCTCTCAGGCGCAATTGTCATGGCTACGGACCTGCGTGCCTCAGCCAGTTTGGTTATTGCCGGATTGGCGGCCCAGGGCGAAACCCAGGTAGACCGGATTTACCACTTAGATCGTGGCTATGACCGCATGGAGCAGAAGTTAACCCTCTTAGGCGCCAATATTGAACGCGTGAAGTAAGGCTGATGGATAATTAGTCCATGAAATTGACTTTAGCCCTCTCCAAAGGGCGAATATTCGAAGAAACTGCAGAGATCTTATCCAAGGTCGGCATAGTGCCGCTGGAGGATCCTGAGAAGTCACGCAAACTCATTATTGAGACCTCTAATCCAGATGTTCGTCTCATTATTGTTCGCGCCTCAGACGTGCCTACTTATGTGCAATTTGGCGGCGCTGATTTTGGAGTTGCTGGATTGGATGTATTGATGGAAAAAGGGAGCGATGGCTTGTACGTTCCTTACGACTTAGATATTGCCAAGTGCCGCATGTCTGTCGCGGTCCGCGAAGGTTTTGATTACGCTGCTGCTGTAAAGCAAGGTTCCCGCTTAAAAGTGGCCACGAAGTACGTCAATTGCGCGCGCGAACACTTTGCCAATAAAGGTGTGCACATTGATACGATTCAACTGTATGGCTCAATGGAGCTCGCACCTTTGGTGGGCTTGGCAGATGCGATTGTGGATCTAGTCTCTACTGGCAATACGCTCAAAGCGAATGGCTTAGTTGAAGTTGAGCCGATTGCCGATATTAGCGCGCGCCTAGTCGTCAATCAAGCTTCATACAAGCGCAAGCGAGCTCAGCTACAACCTATTTTTGAGCTACTGAAGTAATAGTAGCTAGAAGAGAAGTCTTCCCTCATGCCTTCAAACATTAACGTAAAACGCCTCAATAGCAAGGATGCAGGCTTCAGAGAAATTCTGTTGTCGAGCTTGTCCTTGCCGTCTGCTGATGATGAGGCGATAGATGCTGCAGTAGTGAAGATTTTGGCAACTGTTAAAGACAAGGGTGATGAAGCGGTTCTAGGCTTTACAAAACAGTTTGATCGCTTGAGTGTGGCCAGCGTTTCTGATTTAGAGATTCCTCGCAAAGATTTGGAGCTGGCTTACAACTCTTTATCGGCAGAGCAAAAAAATGCTCTCGATATTGCTGCGCAAAGAGTGCGCGCTTATCACGAGAAGCAAAAGATTGAAGCAGGTTGCCACTCTTGGGAGTACGAAGAGAAAGATGGAACACGTCTCGGTCAAAAAGTAACTCCATTAGATCGTGTTGGTATTTATGTGCCAGGCGGTAAGGCAGCTTATCCATCATCCGTGCTGATGAACGCTATTCCCGCAAAGGTGGCGGGTGTTGCCGAAGTGATTATGGTGGTGCCTACTCCTGATGGTGCGCGCAATCCTTTAGTTTTGGCGGCAGCTTATCTTGCTGGTGTAGATCGCGTCTTTACGATTGGCGGCGCTCAGGCAGTTGGCGCCTTAGCCTACGGCACTAAAACCATTCCTTCGGTTGATAAGATTGTTGGACCTGGCAATGCCTATGTGGCTGCAGCCAAGCGCAGAGTCTTTGGTACTGTTGGCATCGATATGATCGCTGGCCCATCAGAAATCTTGGTTCTTTGTGATGGATCTACTCCTCCGGATTGGGTTGCAATGGATCTGTTTTCTCAGGCAGAACACGATGAGCAGGCGCAATCGATCCTGCTCTGTCCAGATGCTCGATATATTGAGCAAGTCCAAGCAAGCATCAACAAGCTCCTCCCAGAAATGCCAAGAGCAAAAGTGATTGAAGCTTCACTCACAAATCGCGCCTTGTTAATACAGGTAAAAGATATGTCTGAGGCCTGTGAGATTGCTAATGCGATTGCTGCTGAGCACTTAGAGATTTGTGCTGCTGATCCACGTCAGTGGGCTGACCTAATTCGTCATGCTGGCGCTATCTTTATGGGCAACTACACTAGTGAATCCTTAGGCGATTACTGCGCCGGCCCTAATCACGTTTTACCGACTGCACGCACGGCACGCTTTTCTTCACCATTGGGCGTGTATGACTTTATCAAGCGCTCCAGCATGATTGAAGTCAGTGAAGCTGGAGCTCAGACCTTGGGTGCTGTTGCTAGTACGCTAGCTCACGGTGAGGGCTTACAAGCCCATGCACGTGCAGCTGAGATGCGCTTAAAGAAGTAAGCGCGTAATAAACCTGCGCTTACTTCTTAAGAAACTTAATGCAGGATTTCTTTTAAAGCAGCGACAAGTTCATTGCTTTGTTCGTCTGTGCCAATCGTAATGCGCAAGAACTCTTCGATGCGTGGTGATTTGAAGTGACGCACGATGATGCCGCGATCCCGTAATGCTTGATATAGCTTTGCACCAGCATGGTTTGGGTGGCGAGTGAAAATAAAGTTTGCAGTCGAAGGCAGGGTTGCAAATCCAAATGCATCGAGTTGCTCAATTAACTTTGTACGAGTTTGAATTACCTTGGCTGAATTTGCTTCTAGGTGCGCTTGGTCCTCAATGGCTGCAACCGCACCAGCTTGAGCAAGGCGTCCTAAGGGGTAGGAGTTAAAACTATTCTTAACTCGCTCCAAGCCCTCAATCAAGGCTGGATGACCAACCGCAAAGCCGACACGCAGACCAGCCAGAGCACGTGATTTGGAAAGCGTGTGTACTACTAACAAATTTTCTGGACAGTTGGCACCACGTAATAGTGGAATGCAAGATTCAGTCCCGTAATCGACGTAGGCTTCATCAATAACAACTACTGAATCTTTGTTGCGCAAGAGCAGCGCTTCAATTTCTGAGCGGGGGATCGATCTACCCGTTGGGGCATTGGGGTTTGGGAAAATAATTCCGCCGTTAGGAGATTGGTAGTCAGCAGTTTTAATCTCAAAATTTTCGTCTAAGGGAACTATTTGGGCATTAATTCCAAAAAGTTTGCAGTAGACGGGATAGAAGCTATAGGTAATGTCTGGAAAATGCACTGGTTTACTTTGCTTGAGTAAACCAGCAAAGACGTGCGCCAACACTTCATCAGAGCCATTGCCTACAAAGACTTGATTTGCATCTAAGCCATGTAATTTGGCGATGGCTTGTTTTAAGGCTGTACCTTCTGGATCAGGATAAAGGCGTAAATCCGTAGTATTTTGAGCTTCAATAGCAGCAAGCGCTTTGGGCGATGGGCCATAAGGACTCTCGTTGGTATTGAGTTTTACCAGCCGCTGCATTTGCGGTTGTTCCCCTGGAACATAGGGGGTTAGGGTTTGAACAACGGGGCTCCAAAAACGGCTCATGAGGGTTCTCAGGTCAAAAATCGGGATAAAAGTGCAGTGATATCGATATTTAAATCTCTTCTAGGAATGATATTATGAGGCTTCAATCAACACTTCGCCTCGCGGCGCAATGAAGCATGCGGCAAGCCGACGTCACCCGAAACACTTCGGAAACCAAAATTCAGATTTCCATCAATCTAGATGGAACAGGTAAGGCTGAGCTAGCCTCCGGGGTTCCTTTTCTAGACCACATGCTCGATCAGATTGCGCGTCACGGCATGATTGACCTCAAAGTGGTTGCAAATGGCGACACCCATATTGATGATCACCACACCGTTGAAGATGTGGGAATCACGCTAGGTCAGGCTTTTGCCAAGGCAGTGGGCGATAAAGCGGGTATTACTCGCTATGGCCATTCCTATGTGCCTCTTGATGAGACCCTTTCTCGCGTAGTGATTGATTTTTCTGGTCGTCCAGGTTTGGAATTCAACGTTCCATTTACCCGTGCACGCGTCGGCGACTTTGATGTAGATCTCAGCATTGAGTTCTTCCGTGGTTTTGTAAACCACGCTGGAGTAACTTTGCATATCGATAATTTGCGCGGTATTAACGCACATCATCAAATTGAAACTGTGTTCAAGGCTTTTGGTCGCGCTTTGCGTATGGCCTTGGCGGTTGATCCTCGTGCTTCAGGCGCCATTCCTTCAACTAAAGGAAGTCTGTAATCTAGACTCCCCACGGTTGCTCAGAAGACAACAGTAGATAACGGGTAAATTTTGGCGCAAACCATTGCGATCGTCGACTATGGAATGGGTAATCTCCGTTCCGTATATCAAGCATTTCATCATGTTGCACCTGATGACAATGTATTGATTGCTCATCAGCCTGAAGAGATCCATGCCGCAGATCGCGTCGTTTTGCCTGGTCAAGGCGCTATGCCAGATTGCATGAAGCATTTGGAAGAATCCGGATTATTGGATGCCTTACTGGAGGCTTCAAAAAGCAAGCCGCTGTTAGGGGTCTGTGTAGGCGAGCAAATGCTGTTTGATAGAAGTGCAGAGGTGCGCGCTACCGAGCAATGGACGCCTTGTTTAGGCTTGATTCCTGGGGAAGTGCGTCGTTTTGAGTTGGTTGGTAAAAAGCAGCCAGACGGCTCCTCATATAAAGTCCCTCATATGGGCTGGAACCAAGTGCGCCAAGACCGAAAGCATCCGCTTTGGGATGGGATTCCAGACTTAACGAGCTTCTATTTTGTGCATAGCTACTATGTTGTGCCGCAGCGCAATGAAGATACGGCTGGCTCTACTGAATATGGCGATTGGTTTACTTCTGCTGTGGCGCGAGATAATATTTTTGCAACTCAATTCCATCCAGAAAAAAGTGCAGAATACGGTTTAAAGCTTTATAAAAATTTTGTTTCTTGGCAACCTTAATATTCTAACCATTCGCTATGCTGCTGATTCCCGCAATTGATCTTAAAGACGGCCACTGTGTTCGACTCGAACAGGGTGATATGGATAAAGCTACGGTGTTTTCAGAAGACCCTGGCGCAATGGCCGCGCATTGGATTAGCAAGGGTGCTCGACGTTTGCATTTGGTAGATCTCAATGGCGCATTTGCTGGCAAGCTCAAAAATGAGGCTGCGATTAAATCGATCCTCAAAGCAGTTGGTAATGAAATCCCTGTCCAACTTGGTGGTGGGATTCGTGATCTTGAAACTATTGAACGTTTATTGGATGACGGTATTAGCACTGTCATCATTGGTACGGCAGCCGTGAAGAATCCCGGCTTTGTGCAAGATGCTTGCACAGCATTTCCAGGTCATGTGATGGTTGGTTTGGATGCGCGTGATGGCAAAGTAGCTACTGATGGTTGGAGCAAGATTACCGGTCATGAGGTGATTGATCTTGCCAAAAAGTTTGAAGATTGGGGTGTAGAGGCCATTATCTATACCGATATTGGGCGGGATGGCATGCTCAAGGGCGTCAACATCGAAGCCACAATCAAGCTGGCGCAAGCCATTCGTATTCCGGTAATTGCCAGTGGCGGCCTCTCTAATAATCAAGATATTGAAGCGCTTTGTAAAGCTGAAGAAGAGGGTGTCATGGGCGTGATTGCGGGACGCTCAATCTACGCTGGCGACCTTGATCTTGCAGCCGCTCAAAAATATGCCGATGAGTTAACCCTCAAGTACGCAAAGAAAATCATCTAGTGTTAACCAAGCGAATTATTCCCTGTCTTGATGTCACTGCAGGGCGCGTTGTTAAGGGTGTGAACTTTGTAGGCTTGCGTGATGCGGGCGATCCCGTCGAAATTGCAAAACGGTATGACACACAAGGCGCTGATGAGCTGACGTTTTTAGATATCACCGCTACTTCTGATGGGCGCGATCTGATTTTGCACATCATTGAGGATGTTGCTTCACAAGTATTTATTCCCTTGACTGTTGGTGGTGGTGTTCGTGCAGTTGCGGATGTGCGGCGCTTGCTCAATGCCGGCGCAGATAAAGTGAGTATGAATTCCTCCGCGGTTGCCAATCCAGATTTAGTTTCCGATGCTGCTGCTTATTACGGCTCTCAATGCATTGTGGTGGCGATTGATGCCAAGCAAACCGAAGCGGGCAATTGGGAAGTGTTTACCCATGGGGGTAGAACTGCGACCGGAATGGATGTAGTCTCATGGGCTACTGAAGTGGCTAAACGTGGTGCAGGCGAGATTCTTTTAACTAGCATGAACCGCGATGGCAGCAAGGATGGCTTTGATTTGGCTCTAACAGCCGCAGTAAGTGATGCAGTTTCTGTTCCCGTGATTGCCTCTGGTGGCGTTGGTAATTTGCAGCATTTAGTCGATGGCATTACTAAGGGCCATGCAGATGCAGTATTGGCAGCTAGTATTTTTCACTATGGCGATTACACCGTCGGGCAGGCAAAAGAATATATGGCAGCCCAAGGCATTCCGGTTCGGATTTAGTTGGTGTTCTTAAGCGCTAATCGCCATATGCGCGATAAAGGCGGAGCGGTTTTCACCAGCGGATTTGGCCTTAGCATCTAATCTTGCCAGCACTCTTTTTGGTAAAGAGATATTTACTCTTTCGATATCGTCCGACAGTAATGCCGGGTCAATCTCAGCAATTGCCCATATATATCCTTTGAACTCTTTCTTCTTTTGTAGATCGTTAATAGAGCTGGGCTTTGGTATATCTTCGCCCGCGTCTAATGCAGCTTCAATCCAAAGCCCAATCGCTTCTTTGGCATTCTCAATAGCCTCATCAATTCCGCTTTCAGCGGCAGAAAAGCAGCCTGGCATGTCGGGAATAATTACACCCCACGCTAACTTATCTCCACCCGGTTCAATAGCAATTGGATATTTCATCCTAGTCCTTCTGTTGACATACGAATTTTAATTTATACACACAGTACACACAACTGAGAGAAGTGTCCATGAAATAGTGGGGTCTTTTTGGCAGACCCTAGAAACTCGTTATTTGCTTGGCGCAAAACAATTCTGTCAAAATTGGACAAATGTCAGATACGAATAAAAACTCACAAGACCAGGCCTTATTAGAGGCAGTGACTTGGAATAATCAAGGCCTAGTACCCGTTATTGCACAAGAAGTGGGTAGTGGCGATGTATTAATGATGGCCTGGATGAATCGCGATGCTCTTTTGGAAACCATCCGCTTGGGTGAGGCTGTCTACTGGACTCGTTCTAGACAAAAGCTGTGGCACAAAGGTGAAGAATCTGGCCATACTCAAAAGGTGAGAGAAATTCGCTTGGATTGTGATGGGGATACGATTTTGCTGATGGTTGAGCAAAAAGATGGCATTGCTTGCCATACGGGTGAGCATAGTTGTTTCTTTCGGGAATGGGATTTAGTGAGCTCAAATTGGCAAAAGATCAGTAAAAACTGACCCAAGTAAATATTTATAGGCTTTATTTCCACCTGGTAATCGTTTAGACTGGTATATATTTTGATATATACCAAGGGGCTAGGATGATGGGTCTAACAGCAAAAATCTTTATGAATGGGCGTAGTCAAGCAATACGATTGCCTGCAGCCTTTCGTTTTGAAGAAAAAGAGGTTTTTATTCGGCGCGATGCTGATACTGGGGATTTAATTCTTTCCAGAAGACCTGAAAACTGGGATAGTTTTTTCTTGGCGCTTGCGAGCACGGATGTTCCTTTGGATTTCTTAAGCCCTGAAGATCGAAATCAAGGTTCGCAAGATCGAGATCCTTTTGCTGGAGTCAATGAGTGATGAGATATATGCTCGATACCAATACCATCAGCAGCCTCATTAAGAAAAACCCAGTAGTAAGCAGAAAAATTGCCAGTGTTCCTATGGAAAGACTATGCTTGTCAGTTATATCTGAAGGTGAAATTCTCTATGGTTTGGCAAAAAAGCCAAATGCAAGGAACTTACATTTGGTTGTACAAGAGTTTTTGAAGCGAGTGAATGTTTTGGTTTGGGATACTGATGTTGCGGAGCATTATGGGGTTTTAAGGGCCCAGTTAGAGGGTAATGGAAATTTACTAGGCCCTCTTGACATGCAAATTGCAGCACATGCTTCTCAGCTCGGGGCAGTTTTAGTAACGAATGACCAAGCTTTTAAAAGGATTCAGAAGCTAAAGGTAGAGGATTGGACTGTATAGTCTGAAAAACTTATTTATGGACAAAATATTGAATTCAGACAAAAAAATTGAATCGGGTTTAACCCATTTAGCCGATGTAGTTGATCAACGTCGTGATGCATTTAAGGCGGGTCAAGCAGACCCCAAAACTTCATATACCGCTTTGCTCTTTTCAAAGGGTGATGACGGGATCTTGAAAAAAATTGGCGAAGAAGCGACTGAGGCTGTGATGGCGGCAAAAGATGCGCGCAATTCCAATTTGGCGGCCGATCAACAAAAGCTCTTGGTCAGCGAAATGGCTGATTTGTGGTTTCACTGCTTGATTGCTTTGTCTCAATTTAACCTGCGCCCGGAAGATGTTATTGCCGAACTTGATCGTCGCCTGGGAACATCCGGTATCGAAGAGAAGGCGGCTAGAAAAGCTACTGGTAAAGAGTAAGCACGGATAAATACGATAAAAGTATGTCACACGATCCTAATTGCCTGTTTTGTAAGATTTCTCAAGGCTTAATTCCCTCTCAGAAAGTCTATGAGGACGAGGAAATCTATGCTTTTAAAGATATCAGCCCGGCAGCACCTATCCATTTTCTAATCATTCCTAAAAAACATATACCCATGTTGGAGTCATCTGAAAGCATAGATACCCCTTTGCTGGGTAAAATGATGGAATTAGTACCGCGTCTTGCCAAAGAGCAAGGGTGTCGTCCCGGTAAGGATGGCGGCTTTAGGTTGATGGTGAACAATGGTGCGGATGGTGGGCAGGAGGTTTATCACTTGCACTTACATGTGATGGGCGGTCCCCGCCCCTGGAAAAAATAATCCAAGGAGATTAAAGATGGGTTCATTTAGCATTTGGCATTGGTTAATTGTTTTGGTGATTGTGATGATGGTATTTGGTACCAAAAAATTACGTAATATTGGCCAAGATTTGGGTGGAGCCGTGAAGGGCTTTAAAGATGGTATGAAATCTGCCGAAGAGCCCAAGGAACAAATTCAGCAAAGTGCTGCGGCAGCAGAAAAGACGGTTGATGTTCAGGCTAAAGACATTAATAAATAACTAGCAAATAAATAAAGCGCGATAGAAACTCATGCTGCATTTAAATAACTGCGTTAAATGATTGATCTCGGAGTTTCAAAACTTGCACTGATTGCTGTGGTTGCTTTGGTGGTTGTCGGGCCCGAGCGTTTGCCAAAAGTGGCACGTATGGCGGGTAATTTGTTTGGGCGTGCACAACGTTATATGGCTGACGTCAAGTCTGAGGTCAATCGCCAGATGGAGGTGGAAGAGTTTAAAAAGTTTCGAGAAGAAACTGCTGCCACTTTGAAAGAAGTTGAAAATAGTATTGGCTCTGCCGCTCAAGAGGCGGGAGCTAATTTAAGCGATCAAGCGGATATTTTTTCAACCAGTTTTGAAAAGCCACCGCTGGATGAGAAGGAGGTACTCCGCAAAACTAAGCGGCAAGGCCGCAATAGCTGGGGTGTGCGCCGCGCGGCAAGACCGCTTTGGTTTAAGCGTTCTGCTGGTATTCGTACTCGGGTGCAGTCTGGCGCTGCTAGGATGAAGCGCTTTCATCATAGCGCTAGTAAATAAGAATATTAAAAAGAATAAAAATCATTACGCATGACTGAAAATAATTCAACTGAAGATTCAGGGTTGCAAGAATCTTTTCTATCGCATTTATTTGAATTACGTGACCGCGTGATTAAAGCAGCGCTCGCAATCATCATTGTTTTTATTTGCCTAGTTTATTGGGCGCCTGATATCTTCCATTTATTTGCGCAGCCACTATTAGAGGCTTTACCTGCTGGCGGCAAGATGATTGTGACCGATGTAACGGGCTCATTCTTTGTGCCGATGAAAGTCACTATGTTGGTAGCATTCATCATTGCATTGCCAGTGGTAATGTATCAACTATGGGCTTTTATCGCGCCCGGTCTTTACCTTCATGAAAAAAAACTCATCCTCCCTTTGGTGGTTAGCAGCTACACCTTATTTATTATTGGAATGGCATTTGCTTACTTCTTAGTATTCCCGACAGTTTTTAAGTTTATGGCTAGCTATAACGCTCCCTTGGGTGCTGAGATGTCAACCGACATTGATAATTATTTGAGTTTTGCCATGACCACCTTCTTGGCATTTGGTATTACGTTTGAAGTGCCCGTAGTGGTGGTTGTATTGGTACGTATGGGTTTGGTGCCTTTAGCGAAGCTGAAAGAAATTCGCCCCTATGTAATAGTGGGTGCTTTTGTAATTTCAGCAGTGGTTACCCCACCAGATGTACTCTCTCAGTTATTACTAGCAGTGCCTATGACTTTGCTTTATGAAATAGGTTTGTTAGTGGCGCGCCTTTATGTGCCAAAAACTTCTGAAGAAGACTCAGCCACCGATCAATCTACTCCTGCTTCTACTTGATTCTTAGAAAAAGTGTCGGTTAACCAATTGGTGATTCGATCAAAGCGATAACGCCTTTGTCGTAAGTTGCCCTCAAGATCGATCTCTGAGCCCGCAAATGCCTTGCCAGCTGCCAAAATGGCGCGACGTTGCTGGATGGTTTCAATCTGAATCAATCTGGGCAAGATCTTCGGTAACTCCCAGCGAATATCCACCATCACACAATGCTCATGTTGTAGCTGACCCATTTCGCAGAGTAATAATTCAGCTTTGCTGAAATTGAATTGATTTGCGATGACGATGCGGTGGCAAAGTAGTAGCCAATCTTCATCCAGCTTATGTTCAGCATGGTGATTAATCGCTTCCTCAGCGCATAGTGCCAGATCAAACCATTGATTCGCTTTGGGGTTTGGGCAGCACTCCAAAATTTTGCCGAGTAATTCTTTTGCCTCTGGCACTCCTTGTTGATGTGCTTGCCATATCCAATAAGAGGCTTGTAGACCGCGAACCTTTTCCTCGCTCTTTTCACGCTTGCGCCAGAGATTGGCGCCTTTGCGTAATTGAGCTTGTGCGTGACCTAGATCTGCAGCGCGATCGAAGCAGCGATCGCTTTCCGCAGCGTTATAGCCAGAAAATTGGGGGCGACGATAAATTTCACCAAGTGCATACCAGGCATCCCGATCGCCATCTTTGGCAGCAAGCTCTAACCAATGCGCCGCCTTCTTGAGTGATGCGTTGGATTTGTTTTCCTCCGTTGTTGCTCTTCCATCAAGTTGTGCAAGACGCAAACCTAGAGTGAGTTTTGCAATAGTTAATCCAAGTTCTGCAGCTTGAGTCAATGCATCTTCGTTTTGCTCATCAAGCCAAACTTTCCACAGGGAGGAGAGAGCTTCATTCTTGGGCTGCAGTTTGATGATTAATTCTTTTGCGTTCGTTGCAAAAGCAGAGTCGCCATCAGCAAGTTCTTGAAGGTATTGTTTGGCAAGATCTTGAAGTCCAGCAAAATCTAAGGCAGCAATCTTTTCTATATGTGGTGATTTTTTCTTCTTTTTAACCCACTCTACTAGTTGGGATTGAATTTCGTTATTAATGGGATTAATTAATAAACTCACTAGCTGCCATTTGGCTGCTATCTGAGATTTGAGATCATGCCCGTTCTCAGCCAAAGTCCAAAAAGAGTTCCAGCCAAACTCAAAAGCAGGAGAGGCAAAGGTTTCTGCTAGTGGAATTGAAGCCACTCGGCCTAAAAGATCCATCATTGCAGAGTCACCTGAGCTTTTCTCTTTAAACCCTTGATTTACAAGGGTAAGATAGGATTTCTCTAGCCAAATTAGGGCGTTAGTGGGTTGGATTGGGGTTTTAAAGGCGCCTGTAAGATATGCAGATGCCAGCTTTTGTTGTGCAGAAACATCACCTAAACGTGCAGAACTGAGGATTTTTAAGAATTCGCGACTTGCCATATGACAATTTTGTCATCTAAGGGTCTTAAAAGACAGAAATCAAAACTCTTGTTGCCGAGATACAACGAAGAAAACCAAAAAACTACCTTTTGACAAGCAAAAAGAGCTCCTAAATACCCTGACCCCAAGTCTAGTGGGGCAATGGAAGCAAAATTCATAGGTCCCAGTTTTATTTGGGCATTACTTTTAATTTTTGGAGATTTAAAGAATGAAAAAATCGCTATTAGCAATCGCAGCAATGACAGCATTTGCTGGCGCTGCTCAAGCTCAGTCCAGCGTAACCGTTTACGGCTTGTTGGACGTTGGCATCATGGGTCAAAGCAATTCAAACATGTTGAACGGCTCTACTGGCGGTACTTCTGCTGGTTACGGTGGCTCAGGTAGTACATCTGCTCCACGTAATGGTAATTCTTTTGGCTTTATGCAAGGTGGCGAATCTGCCAGCCGTTTGGGCTTCAAAGGCATGGAAGATATCGGTGGTGGTTCTAAAGTGATCTTCACATTAGAGCAAGGTGTTAACACTGATAACGGTTCACAGTACGCGACTGGTTTAGCAGGTAATGGTAAAACAACTGTTGGCATGGGTAACATGTCTAACACTGGTGACTCTTCAAACCAAGGTCAATTGTTTAACCGCGGCGCATTCGCTGGTGTACAAAATGACAAATGGGGCACATTGACATTAGGTCGTCAACAAACTTTGATGTTAGACAACATCGGTGGTTATGACCCAGTTAACGCACAACAGTTCTCACCTTTAGCTTTCTCCGGTCAATTCGGTGGTGGCGGTACAACTGACAATGCACGTGCTAACGGCGCATTGAAGTTAAAAGAAAAAATCATGGGCTTTGATGTAAATGCCCTGTATGCACCTGGTGGCTATGCTGGTAACAACGGCGTTGGTACACGTTTAGAAGGTCAAATCGGTTACGAAACTGCTAAGTGGGGCGTACAAGCTCTGACTTCTTACCAAGAAGATGCAACAGCATTGTCAGGCGTAACTTATGGTTCAGGCCTTGGAGTTGGCGCCGTCGTTCCTGGTAATACAACAGCAGCCTCATCAACAGCAGCAGCATCAGCAACCCCAACAACCGCTGGCACAAACCAAGTTAATGCAACTGTATACAACACACGTTCAGCAACTTTGACAGCTAAGTGGGCACCAATGGATAAGTTGTGGTTAAAAGCTGGTTTCCAGTATCAAAACCTTGGTGTACCTTCAAACTTCCAGTACGTTTCTGGTCAGCCAGTATTGCCTAATGGTAGCGGCTTTAGCGTGTTCTCATACACAGCAGCAACAGCACCACAAATCAAGAATACTTTCTGGTTAGGTGCTAACTATGACTTCACACCAGCCATTAAGGGTTCTTTAGGTTACTACCAGCAAAATACTCTCCAAAATGGTGCGGGTGCAACACAATCAACAGCAGCTACAACTGGATCACTTAATGGTAGAACTACTTTCATCTCTGCGATGGCTGAGTACTACTTGAGCAAGCGTACTAACTTGTACGCAGCTGCTTCACAAGTGAACTTTACTGGCTCTACAGCATCTGTTTCACAAGCAGGTAGCACCTCTAATGGTATTCAACAATCTACCATTAACCAGCAGTTCACATACGGTTTAGGTATGCGTCACACTTTCTAATTTAACGTAGGTCTTGCGCCTACCTAGATTTAGAAATGTAGTGAGTAACATCTAGCTGTAAATGTAATAAGAAAACCATCACACGCAAGTGTGGTGGTTTTTGTCTTTTAACGGATCCTAATTTCTTGATATTGGTCAAGGGATTTCAATTAAGTACTTTATGAAAAAATTAAATAAATTCGCCTTAGCTGCTAGTTTTCTTTGTGCAGCAGGAGTAGCAAAAGCACAATCTAGCGTAACGGTTTATGGCTTGTTGGACGTAGGTATGGTGGCTCAAACAAATGCCGGTAACCTCAATGCTTCCACCTGGGGTAACTCTGGTTCGCCAATTAACTACCCCGGCGTTAAAAACGGTAATGTCTTTGGATTTATGACGGGTGGTGAGAGTCAAAGTCGCTTGGGCTTTAAGGGCTCTGAAGATTTGGGCGGTGGTACAAAGACAATCTTCTTACTAGAGCAAGGCTTTAGTGCCGCAACTGGCGCAAGCGCAAGTAACGGAATGGCTGGTAACGGCTCCTCAACCAGTGCAGCTCAAGGTGGCGATAACGCGCTGCAAGGAATGCTGTTTGGACGTGGCGCATATGCTGGCCTAAGCAATGAGCAGTACGGTACATTGACACTGGGGCGTCAGCAAGGACTCATGTTGCAAAATATTGGCAGCTATAACCCAGTCAATGCGCAGATGTTTTCACCGATTGCTTTCTCGGGAACCTATGGTGGTGGTGGCTATACGGATAATGCGTATGTGAGTGGCGCCATTCAATACGCTAAAAAATACAATGGTTTTAATCTCAAGGCCATGTATGCACCTGGTGGTGTGGCAGGCAATAACTCCGCTGGCACTACTAGTGGCTTTCAGTTAGGTTACGAAGAGGCTAAGTGGGGTGTGCAAGCCATTGCTACCCATACTACGGATGCGACTAAGTTAACTGGTATTACCTACGGTACAGGACTGTCTACCTCAGGGGGCACTGTTGTACCTGGCAACGCATCACCAGCTACATCAACATCAGCAGCATCGACAATCCCAACAACTGCTGGAACCAATCAAATTTTAGTTACCTTAGCAAATACCTCGGCGTTGCAACTGACTAGTAAATTTCAGGCTACAGATAAATTAATTCTCAAGGCTGGATATGAGCGTATGTTTATTGGTACGCCAAGCAACTTTCAGATGTACTCTGGTTTGCCAGTATTGCCCAGTGGATTTTCTATTGCTAGCTGGACCCCCAATAGAAATAATTACAGCATCAATGTGTATTGGGTAGGTGCTAACTATAACTTTACTCAATCCTTAATTGGTTCGATTGGTTATTACTATGCAGGCACACAGCAGTCAGGTACACAGCTTAGTGGTGTGCAGCAGTTTCAGTCTGCAATGCTTGACTACTATATGAGTAAGCGTACTAATTTGTATCTAGGCATTGGTAACGTGAACACATCAGGTTCTAATGTTCAGCCATTACCAGCAGGCAGCATGTTGAGTGGCAAGACGGTTAGCACACAGCAGACTTACGGAGTAGGTATGCGTCATACTTTCTGATAGGTGCCATGTGATGTAAAACGATTGAAGGTAAAAAAGCCTACCGTGAATTTACGGTATGAATCGCTACCACTTCTATAGACACTTTCTAGCCTAATATTTAGTCTATTAGGAGGTGTGTAATGAGTACAAGAAGACGGTTTACTGAAGAGTTCAAGTTAGAGGCAGTCAAGCAAGTCGTTGAGCGAG
>NZ_JACVPG010000002.1:0-21673 GCF_018882045.1 Polynucleobacter sp. Fuers-14
GTGAATACATCCATTACTACAACCATGATCGAATCAAGCAAAAACTAAAGGGATTAAGTCCGGTAAATTACCGAACTCAATCCCTTCTGGTAAGCTAATTAAACTGTCCAACTTTATGGGGTCAGTTCATCCGGGTGGCTTTTACTTTTTCTATACTTCTATTTATTACTCAATCCAAGTAACAAAGTCTTCCTTAGGCTTTCTGACTTTTTTCAAGTTAAGCAACCAGTCCTCATCTGCCTTTCTATAGCCTAGCGGCAGCATGACAACACTGCGCAAACCTTTTGCTTTGAGGTTGAGGATTTCATCGAGAGCTGTAGCATCAAAGCCTTCCATTGGTGTGGAATCTACCTGCTCGTAGGCTGCCGCAATGAGGGCAGTACCAAGTCCAATATAAGCTTGCTTTGCAGCATGCGTGTAATTGGTTTCGGCATCTCTTGCGGTGTAACCGCTAAGCAGCTTCTGGCGGTATATGTCACCAGCTTCGCTTTTGAAGTTGCGCAGCTTCTCAGTCATATCAAATGATTGATTGATGCGATCGGCCGTATAGGTATCCCAAGCGGCAAAAACGAGCAAATGAGAAGAATCTACTACCTGAGTTTGGTCCCATGAAATGGCTTTTATCTTCTCGCGAATAGCTTTATTGGTAATCACAAGTACTTCATACGGCTGTAATCCACTAGAGCTGGCAGTCAGACGAATCGCCTCTAGGATTAACTCTACCTTTTCATGCGGTACGGACTTTGTGGAGTCCATTTTTTTGGTGGCATAGCGCCACTGTAATTTGTCAATCAAGCTCATTCAGATTTCCTTGGATTTAATATAGCAACAGTGGGACAGTGTAATTTATAACGGGGGCAAGTGCTAAACGGGCTAATATGTAAGCATGCAATCTCAAAAGACCGAAATATGAATCAAATTGAAATTATTCGAGATGTCAGTGATGTGATGGATGCTCTTGGCGTGGCCGTGGTGTCTATCGGTGTTTTATGGGGCCTCTTCTGTTTTGCAAAAGGTCTGATTACTCAGACGGCTGATATTGCTTATAAAACCTTTCGTATACAAATCGTGCGCTCGCTCATTCTGGGGCTCGAAGTCTTAGTTGCAGGTGATGTGATTCGGACGGTAGCCATCAGTCCAACATTGACTAGTGTGGCGGTATTGGGCGCCATCGTTTTGATTCGTTGCTTCTTAAGCTGGTCCCTGACTTTGGAGATTGATGGTCGCTGGCCGTGGCAAGCACCTAGATCAGGTCAATCAGAATAAGTAATATTTGTCTTTAAACGAGGAAGGGAGTCGAAAGACTCCCTTTTGTTTTGCTGCAGATTAATTGTTGCTTACGCAGCAACCGCTTCTTCTGGCTCAGTAACCGATGAGCGAATGAGGTAATCAAATGCCCCTAGCGAAGCTTTAGCACCTTCACCCATGGCAATAATGATTTGCTTGTATGGAACGGTGGTGCAGTCTCCCGCTGCAAATACACCCGGCAAAGAAGTTTCACCTTTTGCATCAACGATGACTTCACCGTGCTTGGATAAATCGATGCTACCTTTAAGCCAATCAGTATTCGGTAATAAGCCGATTTGGACAAAAATACCCTCCAGATCAATATTGTGCTCAGTGTTATTGGTGCGATCTTGGTAGCGCAAGCCATTGACCTTGCCATTGGCACCCAATACTTCTTTGGTGAGCGCGCTCATGATGACGGTTACGTTTGGCATGCTAGCCATCTTCTTTTGCAATACCGCATCTGCACGGAGCTTGCTATCAAACTCGATGAGAGTGACATGGCTAACAATGCCTGCCAAATCAATAGCAGCTTCAACACCAGAGTTACCGCCACCAATTACCGCTACACGCTTGCCTTTAAATAACGGGCCATCACAGTGAGGGCAATAAGCAACTCCTTTGCCGCGGTATTCTTGTTCGCCAGGCACATTCATTTCTCTCCAGCGAGCACCAGTACTGATGATTACGGACTTGCTATTCAGTACTGCGCCGTTGGCTAATTCCACTTCAAGACCATGAGTCGTCTTACGCAAAGCATTGGCACGCTGTAAGTTCATAATGTCGACTTCATAGCTCTTCACGTGTTGCTCGAGTGCTTGAACCAACTTAGGCCCCTCAGTTTCTTTTACAGAAATGAAGTTTTCAATACCCATGGTGTCCATGACTTGCCCGCCAAAACGTTCGGCCACAATTCCAGTGCGAATACCTTTACGTGCCGCGTAGATTGCAGCAGCAGCACCAGCAGGCCCACCACCAATGACTAAAACGTCAAACGACTCTTTAGCAGAAAGCTTTGCAGCCTCTTCTTTAGGGGTAGAGGTATCCAGCCTGGCAACAATCTCTTCAACACTCATGCGGCCTTGACCAAATACTTCACCATTAAGAATCACAGTTGGAACAGCCATGATTTGGTATTGATCTACTAAGCCTTGGTAAAGGGCACCATCAACCATTTCATGGGTGACGTTTGGATTGAGGGCTGCCATTAAGTTCAGCGCCTGAACAACGTCAGGGCAGTTATGGCATGACAAAGAGATGAAGGTCTGAAAGCTGAGCTTGCCATCTAATTTAGTAATGCGATCAATCACTTCTTGCTCTACTTTGGCTGGGTAGCCGCTTGCCTGCAAAATAGCCAAAATGAAAGAGGTCATCTCGTGACCCATTGGTAGGCCAGCAAAGGTAATGCGAGCATCTTGATCAGTCTTGCTCACGGTAAAGCTAGGCTTGTGTTCAGCTTGACCGTCTATTTTAAGGGTGATTTTGTCTGACTGTTCAGCTACTTCATTTAAGAGTTCAAGCATCTGCTTGGAGCTGTCGTTGTCATCTAGGCTAGCCACAAGAACGATCGGGCTAACAATCTTTTCAAAATATACCTTTAACTGGGATTTGATATTGGTATCGAGCATGATGATTTCCTTGGGTATTTTTAGGTGAGTCTATTGGGCAGGATCTGGTCCTCTCCAATAGACTCTCCGAAGAGAGTCTATAGATTACTAATTCAACTTAGATCTTGCCTACGAGATCCAAAGATGGAGTCAATGTTGCTGCGCCTTCTTTCCACTTAGCTGGGCATACTTCGCCTGGGTGTGCTGCTGTGTACTGAGCGGCTTTCAACTTACGCAATGTTTCAGAAACATCACGAGCGATTTCATTTGAATGAATCTCTGCTGTCTTGATGATGCCTTCTGGGTTGATGATGAATGTGCCACGCAATGCCAAACCAGCTTCAGGAATATGAACACCGAATGCGTTTGTCAATGTGTGTGTTGGGTCGCCAACTAGTGGGAACTTTGCCTTACCAACAGCAGGTGAAGTCTCGTGCCACACTTTGTGTGAGAAATGAGTATCGGTTGTTACGATATAAACCTCAGCACCCATTTTTTGGAATTCAGCATAGTTCTCAGCTGCATCTTCAATTTCTGTTGGGCAGTTAAAAGTAAAAGCTGCTGGCATAAAAATCAGAACTGACCAGTGTCCCTTGAGGGACTCATCAGTAACGGTTACAAACTTGCCGTTGTGGAAAGCTTCGGTTTTAAAGGGTTGAACTGCGGTATTAATAATGGACATACTGTGCTCCTAGTGTTGGTTAATCAATTTCTTTAATAACTACTGCAACTAGGTGAATTTTGAACCTCAGTTGTTTATTTGTCTAATGAATAAATTGGATATTTATGATCGAATTTATAGATAATTGATTTCAGAGCCTACAGCGTGCTTAAACAGGTTATTTCTGGATTCTTTAGGAAAATTACCATTTATATTGTCATTTGAAGGGCTTAGGTAAGCCTTTGGGCTATAGTGATCTTAATGCCTACAAGGCTAATTTTTTTACTGAATCTGGAGAAATGACATGGGTTTCATGAAACAAGGATTAATAGCCTTATCTATTTCGGCACTTGCGCTCTTAAGTGCTTGCGTCACCGAAGGTAAATATAACCAATTGGACCAGGCATACAGTCAGCTTCAACAGGCCTACCAAGGCGATGAGGTGGAAATTCGCCAATTACAAGGTGAGTTGCGCATCACGATCCGGGACAAAATCCTGTTTCCAGAGGGCGGTTATCGCTTGAATGCTAAAGCTGAACAGGTATTGGCAAAAATGGCGCCAACACTCTCAGGATTTAAAAATACCAAGGTAGTGGTTCGCGGATATACAGACAATGTATCAATTGGTGCTGAGTTGCGCAATCAAGGAATTACTACCAATCTCGATCTGTCATCGAAGAGAGCGGATAACGTAGTTGACTACCTCATTCGTAAGGGCGTAAGTCAGAGTCTTATTTCTGCGCAAGGCATGGGTGAATCTAATCCAATTGCTTCTAATGCAACTCCAGAAGGCCGCTCTCAGAATCGTCGCATTGAAGTTACTTTGGTCGGACCAGGTAATTAATTTGTAGCTTATATCAAAGGATCAACAATGAAATATTTATTAAGACTTTGCGCAGTAGTAACAGTTGTATTGGGATTAGCTGCTTGCTCGGGTGCGCCTGATGTCAAAACATCTTCAGCAGATTTTATTAAAGTAACAAATGGTATTTTGACTAGTAGTTATGGCAAGACTATTTATACCTTTGACAAAGATCAGGCTGGCTCAGGCAAGTCAGAATGCGCATCAGCCTGTGCGACGAACTGGCCTCCAGTCTATGTAGAGCCGGGCATTAAGCTATCCGGCGACTTTTCCTATATCAGTCGTAACGATGGTCAGAAGCAATTGACCTATAAAGGCAAGCCACTGTACTTCTTTGTTAAGGACAAAAATCCTGGCGATAAGACGGGTGATAACGTCAATAATGTTTGGCATGTTGTAGCGCCGTAATCTGCAAAATATTTAAAGAGCTAAATGTAATTAATGCCACCTTAGGGTGGCATCGCCTTTTTATGAAATTATTTTTATTACTCATCATCAGTTTTTTTGCTTCAGCAAGTTATGCAGAGGACTTACTGGTCCCCCTCTCAAAATTTGATAATGATTCTCAGCAACTGACGAACAGCAAGGTTTTAGAGTTTTGGGGCTATCACAATTACGACGGTAACGATAACTATCAAAATATTTTGAAGTTGCGATACTACAACCCCCTAGAGGCAGGTGATTGGCGAGGACGTATACGTCTCGATAGTTCTTACGCATCCAATTACAACTCCATTTCGTCCGCCAATAATTCAGGGCAATACAGTGCCGGCAACACCATGGTTACTATCTGGGGGCAGGATCGAACTTTTCTTAAGCCATTGGGTGCTTTGGTTGGTGGTCGCGTTGTATTTCCATTTGGTAATAATGGGCAGTGGGCGGTTGGCCCGCAATTAGGGTGGTCATTTGTTCCTGAGGTCGATAGCCTGTTGGGTGTGACCGATTTCTCGCCCCTATTGCGCTACATGTACGGCTTTGATACTAAAAACAATAGTCAGATCATTAACCCCAATCAACCTGCATTGGTCAGAAACCTTCAGGTATTCCCAACCATTGGTTTTCAGCTATCTCCAAACACAATGCTGCGTTTTTGGGATGAAAACGGTGCAGTTTATAACTCAGCTGGCGGGGGCTGGTTTGTACCAATTGATGCTATGGTGACTCATCGCTTAGCAAAGCAATGGGTCATTGCAGTGGGGGCCAGCAAGCAAGTAGTTCAAAGTTATCACCAGTACGACTGGTCTACCTACGCGAAGATCTCCTACAACTTCTAGAGCACAAGCCTTTTACGATTAAGTCTGCAGACTATAATTAGTTCCAAAATTAGCATTAAATATTTCCTTACCAACCTTATATCGCTCCGGTCCTTTTATGAATAAGAAAATTCTTGCGTCTCTAATAGCTACATCTTCAATCTTCATTTCTGTAAGCGTTGCTCATGCAGAAGAGAGTCTGTCACCACTTCCAAAAATTTCAGATGAGTGGCGCTTTGATGTGACTCCTTATTTATGGGGAGCTGGAATCTCTTCTACGCTCTTTTACAACGATCGCTATCTCAATACCGCAAAGCTTTCTACAAGTAACGTACTTGGAGATCTCAAGTCCGGCGGTATGATTTCTGCAGAAGCGCATTATGGTAACTGGGGCATCATGGGTGACCTCGTTTCAGCAACTTTGCAAACTACAGGTAGCAATACTGTAGTGGTTCCGACTCGAAGATATGGGGGCGTTCCGGTTCAGGCTGCCGATAAAGTAACGATGCAGCAAAATATTTTTACTGGTGCCGCTACTTATACTGTTCTCAATAACCAAAGCATATATTTAGATGGCTTGGCGGGTGTGCGTGGAATTATGGCAACCGCAACTGTTGCCTTGAATTTGTCAGCCGATGGAGTGTCTGCTGGTGCCGTCGATTCTAAATCAGTTTCTACTGCCGATCCAATTGTTGGTTTCAAAGGTCGTTACCGAATTGCCGACTCTACTTGGTATATCCCTTTTTATGCTGATATCGGCGGCGGGGGCGGCACGACCAACATGACTTGGCAGGGCGTTCTTGGGGTAGGTAAAACATTTGAAAAATGGGTTGATGTATCTCTTGCCTACCGCACCATGTACTACGACATGAAGGGCGACGGCCTGTTACAAAAAACTACCTTTAAGGGCCCGCAGTTAGCTGCAACCTTTAAGTTCTAATTTTCAATTCATCAGAAATAAAGCATGAGTCATACATTAAAAATTGCGATTATGTTGGCAGCACTTGGAGTTATAACCACTCCAGTTAATGCTCAGGAAATTCCAGCACGTGCAGGCACAATTGCTGCTGAGAAATCGGGCGAAGTGAGTGTTTCTGCTAACCCAGCAGTAAACAGCGTTGATATTGCCAAGAAATTGGCAAATCCAATCGCTAATATGATCTCTGTGCCACTGCAGTATGAATTTAGTCGTGGCGTGGGTAAAAACCAAGGCGGCTCAGAGCAGTCGCTCCTATTTCAGCCGGTAGCTCCATTTAATTTGGACGGTGGGGATGTCTTTATCGTGCGACCAATTATTGCGGGCGTGAGAGAAGTTAGTGTTCAAGATGCTTCAGGTAGGTCATTCTCTGGCTATGGCATTGCTAGCGTAACTCTCGAGTCTTTTTATGCGCCTAATACCAATTCCTCTTGGATTTGGGGTATTGGCCCCTACGCTCAATCACCATCAGGTAATAGTGGTAAGTTTGGCTCACAGCAAACTGGTGCTGGTGTGACTGGGGTAGTGCTAAACCGTGATGGCCCATGGACTTATGGCCTGCTTGGTTATCAATCATGGAATGTGGGTGGTAATCCAGCTTATGGCACACAAAATAATTTGTATGGACAGCCTTTTGTGGCCTATACCAACAAAGAGGCCTGGACTTATACGGTGAATATGGAAGCGCTTTATAACTACGATGCTCACCGTACCTCTAACCCTCTTTACGCTGGCGTCTCTAAATTAATGGTCTTTGATGGTGTTCCTGTTTCTTTCGGTGCAGGCCCAATGTATTACGTGAGCAACACCCCTGGCGGTCCATCTGGTTGGGGTGCTCGTGCAACAGCAACACTAGTTATTCTGAAGTAATTCGCATTAGAAGTACTAACTTATAAATGATAGGAAGTTAATCATGAAACAAAAGATGTTCAAAAAAGTACTAGCTGCTTCGGTTTCGGTTACTTTGGCATTTGCTCCATTGGTGAGTAATGCCTGCACTAGCTTCTTGCTAAAAGGGAGCGATGGCGGCTATGTTTATGGCCGCACAATGGAATTTGGTTTGCCATTGAATTCTCAGTTAACGACTATTCCAAGAGCTTATGCTCATCAGGGAATTGGTGTTGATGGTAAATATGGTTCAGGCCTGAATTGGAATTCTAAGTATGCTGTAGTCGGAATGAACGCACTTGGCTTGCCTGAGCTTGTCGACGGCATGAATGAAAAGGGCCTCATTGGAGGCGTACTCAACTTCCCTAATAGCGCTGCTTACCCAGCAGTTACTCAAGCTGATTCATCCAGTAGCATCAATTCTGTTCAGGTGCTCACTTATGTGCTGACAAATTTTGCTACTGTTGATGAAGTGAAGGCCGGTCTACCAAAGATTAAAGTCAATGGCGCTAAGTTAGCTGTTTATGGAAATCAGACTCCACCAGTGCACTATACATTGCACGATGCCAACGGTAAAAGTATCGTAGTAGAGTACTCCAAAAATGGATTATCTATTATGGATAATCCAACAACTGTATTAACAAATGACCCTCCGTTTCAGGATCACCTTAATAGCATTGGAAATTATGCCAATCTCTCTAAAGTAGAAAAGCCACCACTAGTCATTAATGGAGCTACTTACGCAGCACCGAGTTCTGGTAATGGATTGCATGGCCTTCCTGGCGATTTCCTGAGTCCAAGCCGTTTCATTCGCGCACTATTTTTATCTAACTCAGTGCCAACAAACTTTACCAACGCCCAAATGGACGGTGCTGCTTGGCACATTCTCGGAAGCTTTGATATTCCTCCTGGATCAGTGACCTTGCCAGCTAGCAATCCTTATGGTGGCGGCACTGGCGGCTATGAGGTAACTGAATGGAGCATTGTGGCAAATAATAAAACCATGGTTTACAACGTCAAGATGTTTGAAAACAACAATACTTATGCATTTGATCTGAAGAAAATGGATGTGAATGCTAAAGAAATAAAGTATGTCAAATTAGCTCAGCCTAAGATTTTGGTTCCAGTGAATTGACTGATTTAAGCTAAGACATCTGATATTGAAAAGAGGCTCGCTTGTCGAGCTTCTTTTTTTAAAAGATTGATGATTGCAATTGAAGCATAGTTAGTATTTTATAAATGAAGGTTTGATAGAGGCTCCCAGTGAATTTAAAGTCTAAAATTATCTATGCAGGTGTACTAGGTCTTTTCTCCGGCCTTGCTTCAGCGGTTCAATTACTTGATCCTCCATCAACCCCGAAGGTCACCAATATCACTGTATTTGTGGCTAAAAAAATTGTCACGATGGATCCGGCGATTCCTAATGCAACTGCCGTTGCTGTTACTGATGGACGTATTTTGTCTGTAGGCTCTTTGGAGGATATGAAGCCTTGGACAAGCAAGTACCCTACACAAATTAATCGGGATTTTGCTAATAAAGTCATGTACCCGGGATTCATTGAGCCACATGCACACCCTTTGTTGGGTGGTATTTTGTTCAACAAACCATTGCTGACACCATCGCCAATGCCAAATCCATGGGGGCCAGCATTTCCTGGGGTTGCTAATTTACAGTCAGCAATGACGCAGCTCAAAAAATACTCTGATGACATCAAGGACCCAAACAAGACGCTGTTGGCTTGGGGCTTTGACGTAGTGGCTATGGGGAAGATGCCTGATCGTCAGCTCTTAGATCAAGCTTCGAGCACTAGACCAATTGTTGTATGGGATGCTTCGGGTCACGATATGTACGTCAATAGTGCTTTTATCAAGTTCTATGGCATCACGCCTGAGAAGGTGAAGAATGTGAAGGGCGTAGGTATTGATAAGGATGGTCAATTAAATGGCCAGTTCTTAGAAATCCCTGCGGTAACTTATATTTTGGGCATTGCAGGAAAAGATGTTCTTAACCCCAGTGAAATTCCGACTGATTATTTGTATATGAGTGATCTCATGCAGCAGGGCGGAATCACTACCTCTGGCGATTTGGCATTTGGAACCTTGAACATCGATATGGAGCTAAAGATTGCTAAAGCTTTTAGTCAATCTTCAGCAGGCGCTTTACGAATTGTTCCGGTCGTTTACGCGGAGCCTTTTATTCAGAAGTATGGTGATAAAGCGATTGCAGAAGCACAGGCTCTACAACAGCAAGACAACGACCGTTTGATATTCCAGGGCGTCAAGTTCTACAGTGATGGCGGTTACTTACCAGAAACCATGCGTATGGAGCACCCAGGCTATACCGATGGAAGTCTAGGTTCATCAAACTACAAGTCTGCACAAGACTTTGCTGCTGCTATGAAGCCATGGTGGGACGCGGGTTATCACATTCACATTCATAGTAATGGCGATATTGGCAATCAAAATTCTATTAACGCTTTGCAATTAATGATTGATGCCAAGCCACGCTTTGATCATCGCTACACGATTAACCATTTCGGCATTCCATCGACTGCAATGGTGATGAAGATTAAGGCTCTTGGTGCTGTAGTCAGTGCCAATATTTCTTATATTTCCGAGCGCGCTAAATTGGAATACCCAGCCTTAGGTATGGATCGCGTATCTTATGCAACTCGACTTGGCACTCTTGTTCGCAACGGCATTGTCACTTCTATTCATTCAGATGCGCCTGTGTCTGCGCCTGTGCCCTTAAAAGAGGCGTGGACTGCAGTGACTCGTAAGGATGTGTACAACGATGGCAAGGTATGGGGTCCGGCTGAGGCGGTAACTGCCTCTGATGCGATGAAGATGATTACCATTAATGCTGCTTACACATTGGGAGTAGAGGATAAGGTAGGAAGTATTGAAGCCGGTAAGTTCGCAGACTTTGCGGTCTTGGATGCGGACCCACAAACTGTTCCCGCAATTAAAATTAAAGATGTTGGAGTGTATGCGACAGTTTTGGGCGGAAAAGTTATTCCGGTATCGGAAACCAAGAAACCCAGACTCTTAGAGTAATACTCTCAATTGAGGCTGACTATTTAAACCCTATCAATCACCTAAATATGACCAATATACATAAATCTTTTTTGAAATACCTTACCTTAACTTTGCTGTCAGCCGCCTTTCTAGCTGGCTGCCAATCCACTGGTCAAGATGGCAAGCCACTCACAACTGCAGAGATCATTCAAAAGCGTGATGCTACGTTAAAGATGTCCAAGACAGGTCTTGATGCATTGATCAAGCAAAAACCAGATGTTCAAAAAGAAATTGATCAGGCGGCTGGCTATGCAGTCTTTACGACTACCAATGTCAATATTGTTTTGCTGGTAGTAGCCCGTGGCGAGGGTGTCCTGTTTGATAAGCGTCGCAAGGAACCTATTTTTATGCAAGCGCTCAAAACAGGTGAAGGTTTGGGGGCTGGCTATCAAGATCAATATCAAGTGGCGATCTTTAAGACCCCGGGTGCTATCGATCAGTTTTTGTTGACCTCGATTGATGGTCGTCGTGGTGGCATCGATGTAGATGCAAATTTTTCTGCTGGTTCGGGCGGCACTATTCGCTCCTTTAATCCTGAAATTACCTTCTATACAGTGGGGCTCTCGGGATACGATTTGCAGGCCAACTATGGTGGCACGCTCTATTTGGTAGATCAACAGCTTAATAGTGCTCAGACTCTGAACAATCTTCCAAAGAAGAAGTCCGACTCAAAGTAAGAAATAGAGTGTATTGATCTCTGGATGCTGATGGAGCACCAGCTGGTAGTAGCTGGGGCTTTTCTTTTGCCTGTATCGGGTAGATCTACTGGTATTTCTCTATAGAAACCCGCCTGAACGAGAGTAGATTGGTATCTGAAATTACCCATCTGAAAGGCTGATATGAGCAAGAAATCACTTGATATGAATGCAATGCCAGGGCAACAAAGAGCTATTGATGCGACCAAGGCAGCTGGGCGTGTGGCGATTGAAAGTGCCCAGGCAATCGCACAGATTAATCAGCAGGCGACGCAGGAATTGGCCGGTATGATTCAGAAGAGAGTATCTGAGCTAATGAAAACCCAGGACCCTCGATCTGCATTTGAATTTGTTCATGCCGAAGTGCTGCAGGATGCCGCTAAAGAAATCTCTCAATATCACAACCAATTACTTCAGGTGCTTAAAAGCGGTAATCAAGAGCTCGCTGATATTGCTGAAACCATGATTCAAGAATCTAAGGTAGATTTAATTCACTTTGTAAATGATGCAACGGACAATGCGCCTCTTGGTAGCGAGGCTTATGTCTCTGTATTCAAAACCTCATTTAACAACGCATTGCAAAATTTTGAATTGATTCGTGCCGCAATGGCAGACTCATTTACGAATTTTGAGAAGAGTGTTGAGAATGTCAGCAATCTCGCTAGCCCAAAAAGCGCCTCAAAAAAGAAGAGCTAAAGATTTAATATTGCTTCTGAAATTGCAGGGCGGTCTTAATGGTCTGAAAGTGAATATCCACCGTAGATGTCATTTCCTTTCCGTAACCGCCCGCCATTGAAAACGCGATGGGGAGCTGCCTATCCAAGGCATACTGAAATACCTTCTCATCCCGCAAGCGCATTCCTGCTGTACTGACATTCAGCCTTCCTAGGCGATCACCTTCATGGGGGTCTGCACCAGCTAAAAAAATGAGGCAGTCTGCCTTGAAGAGTGAATCTAGTTGATCCAGAGATTGGCTCAGGGCATGTAAATAGGCGGCATCATCGCAACCGTCCTCTAGACCCAAATCAAGATCGCTCTCTTCCTTTTTAAATGGAAAGTTATTTTCCCCGTGAATAGAGAGGGTGAAAATAGAATCATCATTTTGCAGTATCGATGCAGTGCCATTTCCTTGGTGCACATCCAAATCAATCACTGCAACTTTGAGGGATGGGCTGATCTCTTTTTGTAAAGCGCGTGCTGCAATAGCGGAATCATTAAAGACACAAAATCCACTACCGGCATCTCGATAGGCATGATGGGTGCCACCCGCAAGATTGGCGGCAATGCCTTCTCGTAAAGCAGTTTTGGCTGCCGCAACAGTGGCGCCTGCTGAGCGACGTGAACGTTCCACCATCTGCTTGCTCCACGGAAATCCAATCTCTCTTTGCTCTTGTGGAGAAAGCTTTCCTTCAATAACTTTGATGAGATAGCTTGGATCGTGAGCATACAGAATTTGAGTGTCAGTAGCAGGGGGTGCCTCTACCAGTTCGATATCGGTCAGACTACTTACTAGATCACGTAAGCGCGAATACTTTTCCATTGGGAAGCGATGACCCTCTGGAAGTGGCAATACAAAATGGTCGGTATAAAACGCTTTCACGCTTTTATATTTCCCTTGAATATTCTTTCAGGATATTCAAGGGGACAGTCTCTAGGGCTTTGATGTGAGTGCTTTCCAGTTTGATAGATGGCGCGCATTGGGCATTGAATGCCTCCACCCAGCGATTGATGCATAGGCACCATTGGTCACCAGCCACTAACCCTGGAAATTGATACTCTGGTCTTGGGGTGATGAGGTCATTTCCTTTTTGCAGGCTAAATTGCAAAAATTCATTTGTCACAATCGCACAAACTAAGTGACTGCCCACATCCTCTTCATTGGTTTTGCAGCAGCCATCCCTAAAAAACCCTGTTAGGGGATCGAAAGAGCAGGGAATGAGGGGTTCACCAAAAACATTTAGCGCAACTTCTTTTTGCATAGCAACCTTAAAAATATCCGTGTCAGCCAGTTTATTGAATAAGCCGTAAACTTGCTGAACAATGACTCAATTAGAAAAGCTCACCTTGTTTTACGATGGTGCTTGCCCGTTGTGCCAGGCGGAGATTCTCTTTTTATCGGGACGCAATCAAGACAATCTATTGGGCTTTGTCGACATTAACTCAGAACAGTATGACCCTCAAAAGGTGGGGGTCTCCTGTCATGCTGCATTGGCGGCGATGTATGGTCAGTTTGCTAGCGGCAAATTGATCCAAGGTGTCTCAGTTTTTCCTGAGGCCTATCTTCGTGCAAATCTGCCGCGCATGGCCTGGTTCTTTTCAAGAAAGCCACTTCAGCCATTCTTGAAATTGGCTTATCTCTTTTTTGCCAAGAATCGGCATGCGATATCTAATCTCTTTGGGCCTGTAGCTTTACGATTGGTGAAGGCCCGTTCAAGATCTGTACAGCAATGAAGAAAATTCATCTTCTTCTCATCGCCACTTTACTGAGTTTCTTGGTGCCGACCAGCTTTGCGCGCGATCCTTTGGAGATGCCTGCATATTTAAGTACTGCAAAACTGCAAGGAAGCGGTCGACTGACTTGGTGGGGCCTGCATATTTACGATGCTTCCTTTTATAGGGTGGGTTCACTGTCTTCTCCCGAGTTTGCATTGGATATGCGCTATCAAAAATCATTTTCTGGTAAATCCATTGCCAATCGGAGCGCAGAGGAAATGAAGCGCACTGGCGTACCTGATGAACAAGCCGCCCTTTGGGGTAAGGAGTTGGCGTCATTCTTGCCGAATGTCGAGTCAGGGCAAACTTTGACAGCTGTCTACTCCCCCAAGCAAGGAACCGTTTTTTATCATGATGGTAAGCAAATCGCACAAATACCTGGGGCAGAGTTTTCAAGGGCATTTTTTGGAATTTGGTTAGATCCTAAAACAAGCGCCCCTAAACTGAGAGCAGAACTATTGGGACAAACCTGTCCACCACCACTTTTTAATGAGGCTTGTTAAGTTATGAAATCCTTTTTTACACGCCTTGCATTCACAATATTTTGTGGAGCGCTTTTAGTTTCATGCTCTTCACCTCAGGTTTCTCAATATGCGGCTGAGAAACCAGCTCTAGACCTGAGTGAGTACTTTTCTGGAACGATTGATGCCTATGGCATCTTTACTGATCGTAACGGTGAAGTGAAAAAGCGCTTTACTGTGCTGATCAAAGCAAATTGGACGGTAGTGGAAGGTAAAAAAGTCGGCACCTTGGATGAACGTTTTGAATACTCTGACGGCACAAAGCAAACACGCATCTGGACGCTAACTGAGCAATCTCCGGGTAACTATATTGGTAGGGCTGATGATGTAGTGGGTGATGCACAAGGTCAGCTCGCCGGAAATGCGCTTAACTGGACCTACACCCTTGCTTTACTGGTAGATGGCACCATTTATAACGTGCAATTTAATGATTGGATGTACTTAATTACCCCCAAGGTAATGCTCAATAAGGCCAAGATGAGTAAGTTTGGGATTGATTTGGGTGAGGTGACTTTGAGCTTCTACAAGCGCTAAGCAAAAGCGCTCGATTTGTGTCACACTTTCTTGGAAGTCGCCTTTGGGCGCCTCATCCAAGGAGATCTAAATGAACAAGAAATTCAAGCAAATTTCGATTGCTTTATCCGCTGTGGGAATGTTGTCATTAGTGGCCTGCCAATCAATGGAGCAAGGTACTGGGCAAAAAGCCAGCGCAAATTTAGATTCAAGATCAGGCTCTCAGGCTAAGGGTGAGGTTATGTTTACCTGGCAAGGAGATGATGTTCTCATCAATGGTAAGTTTTCTGGATTAAAGCCAAACTCAGAGCAAGGTTTTCATGTTCATGAAAAAGGCGATTGCTCTGCTCCGGATGCAACCAGCGCAGGCGGTCACTTCAATCCTGAAACAAAATCTCATGGCATGCCAAATAGCGGCATGAATCATGCAGGAGATCTGCCCAACATTAAGTCCGATGCCAATGGCAACGCAACTTACACTGCTAAGTTACATGGATTTGCTGTAAATACAGGTTCAACTGGAATTGTTGGTCGCTCTGTGGTTGTGCACAGAGACCCGGATGATTACAAATCTCAGCCTGCAGGAAATTCTGGCCCACGTATTGCATGTGGCTTGATTAAGTAATCACATCTATTTATTAAATTAGTACATACAGGGCATTTCATGAGAATCGAAGATACCGATCCAGCGCGACATGCAGGGATTGAATATCCAATGGAGGTGGGTGCTCCTGTGTTTGCACCCATCAAAGTGACTGAGGAAAAAGATAAGGCTGTTAACGTAGCTCGCCAAAATGCCAAGCTTGAGTACGATCGCATTATGGAGCAGGCTGAAGTCTTAATGAAGCAGGCTAAAGCATTACAAGCAAGACTAGATGCTACAGAGATGGTGCATAGCGCTAAATTTGGCTTTAATCCTATTCATGGAAAAATTTACCATCTGTACTATGACGGTAGAAATAACACTAATGTATTGATTCAGAATGGTCCAAAAGAATGGAGTTGTGGAATTCCAGATGGTTGGACTTATTCGATGGCAGTAAAGAAGTTAGGTGACAGTACTTGGGCGGTAATTGAAGAGGATTCTGTTGGCGCCCTTACTGTATGATGTTTTTCTCTATATAAAAATAATTAGGTGACCTGTGACAAAAGCTCGAGTCGTTAGTCTTAGTGAACTAGGTGGTGCAGACGTAATCAAAGTCATTGATAAAGAATTGCCACCACCTGCAAAAGGTGAAGTGCAGCTCCGTCAAACTGCCATTGGATTTAATTTCATTGACGTATATCAGCGCTCAGGCGTTTATCCATTAGAAATGCCTACGGGCCTTGGACATGAGGCTACAGGTGTGGTTGAGGCTTTGGGCGAAGGCGTCACTGATTTAAAAGTGGGTGATCGCGTCGTTTATATGAATGCCGGGATTGGCGCTTATGCAAGTGCACGTAATGTAGCGGCTGACAAATTGGTTGTTCTGCCCAGCAATATTTCTGATGAAGTTGCCGCAGCTGTTTTCTTTAAAGCAATGACTGCACAATATCTTATGCAAAAAACCTATAAAGTAAAAGCGGGTGATGTAGTGCTCGTGCACGCAGCTGCTGGCGGCGTTGGTCAAATTTTGGCTGGTTGGGCAAAAGCATTGGGTGCATTTGTTGTTGGCACTGTGGGTTCGCCAGCAAAGTTTTCTGCTGCTAAGAAAGCGGGTTGTGATGCTGTTGTTGATTACTCTCAAGCAAATTGGGTTGAAGAAGTGCTTAAAGCCACTGGTGGAAAAAAAGCCAATGTAGTTTATGACTCTGTTGCTAAAACTACTTTCTTAGGCTCTTTAGATTGTGCTGCTCCTTTTGGAACAGTCGCTTTGTTTGGCGCTGCTTCAGGCCCAGCTCCAGAAATTCAGCCAGAGATCTTAAATAAGAAGGGCTGTCTGTTTTTAACTAGACCTTCTGTATTTCCACACAACGCTACTGCAGCTTTGTTAAAAGAAAACGCTAAAGCAGTATTTGATGCCATTGCCAAAGGGCATGTCAAAGTACAAATCGGCGCTAAGTTTTCTTTAGAACAAGCTGCTGATGCGCATCGTGCTGCTGAAGGACGAAAAGTTTCAGGCGCCATTGTGATGACTCCATAAGCTTAAGTGTTCTAGCGCACATAAGCCCCGTGTATGCGGGGCTTTTTTTATATATCAATCAGACGTAAGATAGAAGTATGAAAACACTTCTCAAAATACTGATCGCTACTCAACTAATTTTATTGAGTTCTTTGTCCTCGGCACAAATTCCTGAGACACAGCATTCACAGGGAATTTCTTACATCACTGGTGGCGTAGGTGAGAGTGAGACGGTTGCGATTTTGGCTGATGCAAAGCAATGGCCATTGTTATTAGAAATGTCTCAAATAGAAAATGGCAGGGGAGTCTGGATCTTCGGAGCAAGTATCAAAATCATAAGTTCTAAAAAACAGCTCATTTTTGATGCCCAAGCAGATGGGCCTTATATGCTGATTAATCTTGAGTCTGGTGACTATGTGATCGAGGCAACTTATCAAGGGGTGGTTCAAAAGAGGGCGCTTTCTATTAAATCCGACTCACCACAAAAGGTTTCCATTTTCTGGAAATAGTGCCTAAAAAATTGACGCATTGCGTCATAAGCCTCAACTTTCAATTTGGTCTATAGTTCCCTGATTACTACAATCATCAGGAGATGTATCAATGAAATGCTTTTCAGCTAAAAGCGGTATGGGCGTATTGCTTTCGGCAATATTAGTTTCAGCAGCCACACTCAGTAATGCGCAGAATTCTCCAGCTGTAGGTGCTCAGGGTAAGACTGAGGCACTATGGTTTGGACAGGCAGGGTTTCGGATTAAATCTCCTCAGGGAAAAATGATTCTGATTGATCCCTGGATTACTGGCGGACCTAAGACGCCGCCGATTTACAAGAATGATTTGGCAGCGATTGGTCCGATTGATGTGTTGCTAGTGACGCATGCACACGTTGACCATCTTGGCGATGCGCCAGCTGTGGCTAAGATGAACAATATCAAGTTATACGGTCCAGCCGATATGGTGACGCCACTAACTACTTTGGGAATTCTGCCAGCAGACTTGGGTTATCGTTTTAATAAAACGGGTCGCGTAACACCTGCGCCTGGAATCAAGGTAACCGCAGTTCAAGCAGAGCACTCTTCTTTATTAGTTTGGAAGAATCCGGCTACAGACAAAATGGAGTCACATCCCGCTGGCGAGCCTATGGGTTTCATTATTGAGCTTGAGAACGGTTTTAAGATTTGGCATATGGGGGATACCGGCTTATTTAGTGATATGAAATTCATTAGCGAACACTACAAGCCTGATCTAGTGATGATTCCGATTGGAGGCAATTTCACAATGGCGCCTGATGATGCTGCATTTGCATTGCGTACTTGGATTAAGCCAAAAATGGTGATCCCAATGCACTACAACTCTAACCCGATGACTAAAGGTACGTTAGCCGAGTTTCAGGAGGCTATGAAGGGCAGCAATATCAAAATTATTCCGATGACTGAAGGTGAAACAGTCCAATTCTGAGCAGTCTCTAATTTTCAATCCCAAGGATTATTTTTAAATTCAATTGCTTCTGAAGTGAGGGCGCAAAGTATCGCGCTCTGACTCCAGAGGCATTTGGAGCATTTCTATAGAAGGAATCGGTTCGCTGGGGCAAGATTATTAAGGGCGCTGGTATCAAGCGAGAGTAGAGCCCTATAAAGGTGGGTGTGTCTCGCTCTGTGCGCTAAGCGCTAGCCAGGGAAGCCAGCAGGGGCTAACCTTGTGAGGTAGGTCTTCCTAATTGCAATGTATTGCTGGCTTTAAACCCCATAAATTGAAGTTTTTTAGTTTTATATTGCAAATAGTTCGTAGTAGTACTATATTAGTTCTAACTAGTACTTTAAATAGGATTTATGAACTTTTTACCTGTCCTGAGAAACCTTGTTTCTGCCTATCAAGCGTTTGAGCGTTATTCAGCTCCGCATATAGCAGCAATGGGTTTAACAATGACCCAGTTTGATGTGATTGCCACGTTGGGCAATCAGTTGCCGATGACTTGTAAGGAGTTAGGCGAGAAAACGCTTGTGACCAAGGGAACGTTAACGGGGGTGCTAGAGCGCTTGGAAGCAAAAGGTCTCATTCTTCGTCAGACAAATTCTCAAGATGCGCGTAGTCAGCTGATTGGTTTGACGATGACTGGACAGTCTTTATTTGAGAAAGTATTTCCAGGGCATTTGGAATATCTAAATGGTGCATTTAAGAAATTATCATCAAATGAATTAAAGCAATTAGAAGAGTCATTGCGGTTGCTGAAAGATGCTTTTAAATCATAAACATCAAGTCAATATTTTTTTAAGGAGAAATTGATGAGTAAAGTAGCTGTCGTATTTCATAGTGGTTATGGGCACACCGTAAAGCAGGCCGAGGCTATTGCTAAAGGCGCTAATGGAACATTGATTGCCATTGACGCTGAGGGCAATATTACTGATGCACAATGGGCGACACTCAATGATGCTGACGCTATTGTATTTGGCTCTCCAACCTATATGGGTAGCGTAAGTTGGCAGTTTAAGAAGTTTGCTGACGCTAGCTCTAAGCAATGGTTTTCACAGCAATGGAAAGACAAAGTCTTCGGTGGTTTTACGAATTCAGCAACAATGAATGGTGATAAGCATTCAACCTTGCATTACTTCTTTACTTTGGCTATGCAGCATTCTGGCCTTTGGGTTGGTACTGGATTGATGCCTTCGAATTCGAAAGCCGCAAAGCGTGATGACATTAACTATGTGGGTTCATCTGCAGGTGCAATGATGCAAACACCATCTGATGCGAGTGCTGACGAAGTAAATGCAGGTGATCTAGAGACCGCAAGACTGTATGGCGAGCGTATTGCAAAAATTACCAAACAGTTGCGCGGATAATGAATAAAGTCAGATACACCTCAATTGCCATCATCTTGCATTGGGTGATGGCTCTCTTGATATTTGCAACATGGTCAATTGCAATTACCGTGAATGATATGCCATTGAGTCCCATTAGAATTACGGGAATCAGCTGGCACAAATGGCTTGGTGTCACCATATTCTTTTTGGTGGTTCTGCGCTTGTTGTGGCGCGTAATTCATCCAGCTCCTGCATTAAACCTCGCATTGCCAGCCTGGCAAGAGCGTGCAATGAAGCTAACCCATCTTGCGCTGTACTTATTGATGTTTCTGATTCCGATTGTGGGCTGGTTAATGAGTTCCGCTAAGGGCTATACCGTCAACTACTTTGGCTTATTTGAATTGCCGGATATGGTAGATAAAGATAAGGCACTTGGCCATCAGCTGAAGGAGATCCATGAGTTTCTGGCCAATGGATTAATGGCTTTGGTTGGACTTCATATTTTGGCAGCGCTAAAACATCAATTCATAGATAAAGATGGCTTATTAAGTCGCATGACCTTTGGAGGATCAAACCGTGAAAAGTAAATTTTCATTTCATTTAGGAATGTTGGCACAGGCTTTATTGGCGATGCTATTCATTAGCGCTGCAAGCTCGGCTTATGCGGTGGAGTATTCATCTATTGATGCCTCGAAAAGCAAAATTACTTTTACAAGTAAATTGATGGGCTCAAAGATCTCTGGAAGTTTTGGAAAATTTTCTGGGAAGGTTTTATTTAACCCAGACGAGCCAGAAAAAGCGAAGGCTAATCTCATTATTGAAATCTCAAGTTTTAATGCAGGTGGGGAAGAGTTGCAAGAAGAGGCCAAAGGAAAAGACTGGTTCAGTACAAAGCTCTTTCCAACTGCCAGCTATGTAACGGATTCTGTAAAGATTACAGGCCCCAATAGTTTGGATGCCCATGGAACCCTAACCATCAAGGGCAAAGCTGTGCCACTGTTGATATCCGTCAAGTATCAGCTGCAAGGCAAGCAGATGGTCTTTGATGCTAGCTTTCAGGTGTTGAGGCTGGATTTTGGCTTGGGTGCTGGAAATTGGGCAGACACTTCTGCAGTCGCCAATGAGGTGCCAGTCAATGTTCACTTAGTCTTAAATCAAAAATAGTTTTACAAATTCACTTACTTATTCAATTTTTAATCAGGAGAATTACATGAAATCAAAATTACTTATCGCTTTATTTGCAACCATTGGCCTTAGCTCTGCTTTTGCTGCGCCAGTGACTTATGCTACTGATGCTAACCATACCTTTGCTCAGTTTGAATATAACCATTTAGGATTCTCTAAGCAGACCAGCCGCTTTAATGCGGTTACTGGAACTGTAACGATTGATCAAGCAGCTAAAAAAGGCAGTGCAGATATCACTATTGATACGAAATCTGTCGATACAGGATCTGCTTTATTTAACAATCACATCCAAGGTGAAGATTTTTTATCTACAACCCAATTTCCGACTGCTAGCTTTCAATCAAACGATATGATTTTTAAAGGCGACAAACCAGTTGCTTTAAAAGGTGTGTTGACATTGAAGGGTGTAAGTAAGCCAGTTACATTGAATATCACTAATTTTGAGTGCAAAAAACATCCAATGTCTGGCGCTGATTATTGCGGTGCCAATGCTGAAACAAAAGTTAAGCGCACAGAATTTAATATGGGTAAATACGCGCCGAACGTAGGTGACGATGTAACCATCATGATTGCTATTGAGGGTTCAAAAAAGGATTAATTCCTTTTGTTGGGCTGATGTCATCTGAAAAACCACCTACGTGAACTGACCCCCAAAAGTTGGACATCAAGTCCAACCAAGGGGGTTTTGTTTTATGAGCAAATACAGTACGCAGTTCAAGCTAAAGGTAGTTAAAGAGTATTTAAAGTTTGGCGGTCT